>JBFHQK010000233.1:0-4348 GCA_041592255.1 Fontimonas sp. | reverse complement strand
CGAGATTGCGCTGCCGGGTCTGGGCAGCGTGCCGGAGCTGAGCCTGGGCGGCGTGCAGATCAGCGGCAAGGCCGGCGATGACGAGCTGTTCTATGCCTTCACCTCGTTCACTGCGCCGGCGACGAACCATGTCTACGAGCTGGGCAAGAAGCGCAGCCGCGTGCTGCAGCCGCTCAAGCTCAACTTCAATCCAGAGGACTACGTCACCGAGCAGGTGTTCTATCCGTCCAGGGACGGCACCCGGATTCCGATGTTCATCTCGTACAAGCGCGGGCTCAAGCGCAGCGGGGCGAACCCGACGCACCTGTACGGCTACGGCGGCTTCGATGTCTCGCTGACGCCGACGTTCTCAGTGTCGAATCTGGTGTGGATGGAGCGTGGCGGCGTGTTCGCCCAGGCCAATCTGCGCGGCGGCGGCGAGTACGGCAAGGCCTGGCATGAGGCCGGCACGCTGGCGCGCAAGCAGAACGTGTTCGACGACTTCGCCGCGGCGGCGCAGTACCTGATCGCGCAGAAATGGACCTCGTCCGCGCACCTGGCGATCAGCGGCCGCTCCAACGGCGGCCTGCTGGTCGGCGCGACCCTCAACCAGCACCCCGAGCTGTTTGCCGCGGCACTGCCGGCGGTGGGCGTGATGGACATGCTGCGCTATCACCGCTTCACCATCGGCTGGGCCTGGGCCGGCGACTACGGCACCGCCGAGACCGAGGACGGGTTCAAGTATCTGTCGGCATACTCGCCGTACCACACGATCAAGGCCGGAACGCGGTATCCGGCGGTGCTGGTGACCACGGCGGATCACGACGACCGCGTCGTGCCGGGGCATTCGTTCAAGTACGCCGCGGCGCTGCAGCATGCGGTGGCGCACCGCTGCCGTGCCGACGATCCGGGTGCAGCGCCGTGCGAACCCGGCGGCCCGATCCTGATCCGCATCGACGTCAAGGCCGGTCATGGTGCCGGCAAGCCGATCGGCAAGCTGATCGAGGAAGAAGCGGACAAGCTGGCCTTCATGCGTCACTACACGGCGCCGCCGCGCTGAGCCAGGCCTCGGCGCCGCGCGCCCCGCAACCGGGGCGCGCGTGAACTGGCAGCAGCGCCAGCGGTGCGCGCCGGCGCGGCCTTGCCCATACGCAGGCGTACGGGTAGAGTCGGGTGCCTCTGACCGCTCGCGTCTGCCTGTCCCTGAAGTCCACGCCGTCCGTTCCTGACGCCAAGCAGAACCTCACCGCCGAGGCCTGGGCGCGTGCCGCGCTGGACGCGATGGCCAGCGGCGGGCTCGAGGCGGTCGCGGTCGAGCCGCTGGCGCGCCGGCTCGGCGTCACCAAGGGCAGCTTCTACTGGCATTTCGCCAATCGCGAGGCGCTGCTGCGCGCGGCGCTGGCGCTGTGGGAACGGCGCGAGACCGAGGAAGTGCTGGCGCGCATCGGCGACGAGGCCGATCCTTACGCGCGCATCGTCAAGGTCTTCAAGGAAGCCAACGCGGGCTATCGCTCGGGACGTTTGTATCTGGCCATCGCCGCGGCCGAGGATCACCCGCTGGTCAACGAATTCGTGCGCCGCGTGTCCGAGCGGCGCATGGCCTACCTGGTCGAATGCTACGAGGCGCTGGGCTTCGAACCGACACGCGCCCAGCACTGGGCCCGCTTTGCCTATGCGACGTTCATGGGCAATCTGCAGATCCGCCGCGACACCCCGGAGCTGATGCCGGGCGGGCCGCAGTTCAATGAATACCTGAAGCTGATGATCAAGACGCTCATTCCGCGTGAAGGCGCGGACCGGGGCGCGGAGGAGAGTCACCCGCACGTGGTGCCGATGCGGCAATCAGGCGGTGGGGCCTGAGCTCGTTCATTTTTCGGAGACTGACATGTCAACGCTCACCGTGATGCTGCTGGCGCTGGTGGTGGCCTGGGGCCTGGCCTTCGTCGGCGCCTCGCTGCTGGTCTGGACCGTGGCGGTCGGCGCGCTGCTGATCGGACTCAACGCGATCGGCACGCTGGGCCCCATCGGCTTTGCGTTGGCCGGGACGGTCTATCTGGTCGCCGCGCTGTTGCTCAACCTGCGGCCGCTGCGTCGCGCGCTGCTGACCAAACCGATCTTTGCGGCGTTCAAGAAAGTCCTGCCGGAGATGTCGTCGACCGAGCGCGAGGCGCTGGAAGCCGGCGACGTCTGGTGGGAGGCCGAGATGTTCCGCGGGCGCCCGGACTGGAACAAGCTGCTCGACTTCCAGTACACGGCGCTGACGCCCGAAGAGCAGTCGTTCCTCGACAACGAGTGCGAGGCGCTGTGCAAGCTCTGCGACGACTGGAAGATCGAGTTCGAGCAGAAGGATCTGCCGGAGGCGGTCTGGGCCTACATCCGCGAGAAAAAATTCCTCGCGATGCTGATCCGCAAGGAATTCGGTGGCCTGGGCTTTTCGGCCAATGCGCAGTCGGCCGTGGTCACCAAGCTGGCGACCAAGTCGATCACCATGGCGGTGACGGTGATGGTGCCCAACTCGCTGGGTCCCGGCGAGCTGCTGATGCACTACGGCACCAAGGCGCAGCAGGATCAGTGGCTGCCCGGACTGGTCTCCGGCAAGGAGCTGCCGTGCTTCGGCCTGACCGGCCCCGAAGTCGGCTCGGACGCCACCGCGATGCCCGATCTGGGCGTGGTCTGCTACGGCGAGCACGAGGGCAAGAAGGTCCTCGGCATCAAGCTCAACTTCTCCAAGCGCTACATCACGCTGGCGCCGGTGGCCACCGTCGTCGGCCTGGCGTTCAAGCTGCGCGATCCGGAGGGCCTGCTCGGCGACCAGGCGCAGTCCGCACCCGATGGTGAACTGGGGATCACCTGCGCGCTGATCCCGGCGCAGCATCCGGGCGTCGAGATCGGCCGCCGGCACTATCCCGGCGCGGCGTTCCAGAACGGCACGATTCACGGCAAGGGCGTGTTCATCCCGGTCGACTGGATCATCGGCGGGCCGGCGATGGCGGGCAAAGGCTGGCGCATGCTGGTCGAATGCCTGTCGGCCGGACGCGGCATCTCGCTGCCGGCGCTGGCCGCGGCCGCCGGCCAGACCGCGTACCGCATGACCGGCATCTACAGCCGCTTCCGCCGCCAGTTCAAAGTCTCGATCGGCAAGTTCGAGGGCGTGCAGGAGGCCAGCGGCCGCATCGCCGGCTACGCCTACACGCTCGAGGCGATGCGCGTGATGACCGCGTCGGCGGTCGACCACTGCGCCCCGTCGGTGGTCACCGCGATCGCCAAGTACCACATGACCGAGCTGATGCGGAAGATCGTGGGCGACGGCATGGACATCATGGCCGGCAAGGCGATCCAGCAGGGGCCGCGCAACTTCATGGCCACCGCGTACAAGGCCACGCCGGTGGCGATCACGGTCGAGGGCGCGAACATCCTCACGCGCAACCTGATGATCTTCGGCCAGGGCGCGATCCGCTGCCACGAGTACGTGTTCCCGGAAATGGAAGCGGCGCGCGACAACGACCTCGCCGCCTTCGACAAGCTGCTGTTCGGGCATATCGGGTTTTCCGTCAACCGCGCCGTGCGCGCGCTGACGCTGGGCATCAGCGGTGCGCGGCTGGCGCGCGCGCCGGTGGACGGCGAGATGGCGCCGTACTTCCGTCAGCTGGAGCGCTTCTCCGCGGCGCTGGCGTTTTCCGCCGATCTGACGATGGGCGTGCTCGGCGGCAAGCTCAAGTTCATGGAACGCCTGTCGGCGCGTCTGGGCGACGTGCTGAGCCAGCTCTACATCGCCTCCTGCGTCGCCAAGTTCTACCTCGAGGGGCCGAAGAGCGAGGCCGAGCTGGCGCATGCGCGCTGGGCGCTGGACCACTGCCTGCACGAGATCGCCAGCGCCTTCGACGGCTTCATCCGCAACTTCCCGCTAGCCTGGGCGCGCGTGCTGCTGCGGGCGGTGGTGTTCCCGCTGGGCAACCGCATCCGCCCGGTCTCCGATACCCGCAACGCGCGCGTGGCCGACCTGCTGCTCGACGCCACCGACGTGCGCGAGCGCCTGACCTGGCTGCTGTTCAAGAACGGCGGCGTGCATGACCCGGTCGGCCGCATGGAGCACGCCTGGACGGTGTCGCAGGACACCGAAGCCGCCTACCTCAAGTACTTCCGCCTCGCGTCCAAGGGCGAGCTCACCGGCGACAGCGTCGCCGACCGCCTGCGCGACGCGGTCAGCCGCAGGCTGATGAGCGCCGAGGAGGCCGAGCAGGCCAGTGCCTACGACACGGTGCGTTACGACGTGATCTCCACCGATGACTTCAGCAAGGAGTACATCGCCGGCAACTACGCCGCGGAGCGTGCCGAAGTCATCGAAATGGCGGCGGCACGCGCGCGCGGG
>JBFHQK010000232.1:0-4386 GCA_041592255.1 Fontimonas sp. | reverse complement strand
CTGGGGCAGTCCGTCGACACGCTCGGCACGCCCAGTGCCAACGCCTCGGTCAGCGCGTTGGGCGAACCCTCCCACGCCGACGACAGCACGAACAGATCGGCATGCGCGAGCCAGGCATAGGGATTGGACTGGAAGCCGGCGAACAACACACGGTCGCTAAGGCCGAACTCGGCGACGAGCGCGCCCAGCGTATCGCGGTCCTTGCCCTCGCCCAGCAGGATCAGCCGCGACGGCCGCTCGCGCTGCAGCGCCGCGAACGCCCGGATCAGGGTGGCGAAATCCTTCTGCCGGGTCAGGCGCCCCATGCCGATTACCACCGGCATGTGCGTGTCGGACAGCCAGGGGTGCGGCACCGGCGCCGCAGCCTGCGCGGCCAGCCGCGCCGTGATCACCGGATTGCGGATCACGACAATGCGCTCGGCCGGCAGGCCGGTAACGCGCTGGGTGTCGAGCTTGACGCCCTCGGACACCGCGACCACGCCGCTGGCGCGCGGATACAGGCGACGCATCGGAAACACGCGCAGCCAGCGGCTGAGGGCGTCCTTGCGCTCCAGCGCCGCCGACAGATTGGTGCCCAGCCGGATCCAGACCGGCGTGTCGACACCCGCCCGGCGCTTGGCCTTGAGCGCCGCGCGGCCCGCGCGGTCCTTGGCGACGAGCAGCGCATCCGGCCGCACCTCGCGCAGATAGCGCGCGATTTCCGGCACGCTGGTCCAGGCATGCTGCGCGCTGAGGCGGATCAGATTCACTGATTCCGGAATGCGCGCGACATGACCGCCCTGGGCGCGGATCGCCAGCAGGTCCACCTGCACCTGCTGCGCGAACTCGGCGCACAGATTGGTGACCATGCGCTCGACGCCGCCGTCGCCGGAAAAAGAGATCACTACGCCCAGACGCTTCATCGCGATCACATCCAGGACAAGGGATCTTCGGTCAGCCCCGGAACCTGTCCGGGCTGCTGGATGAACATCCGGTGCCAGATCGCAAACTGCATCAGACTCCACAGCTCGCGCGACACATCGCCCTTGGCCTGCTGCCGACGGATCATCTGGATCACTTCCTCCGGCCGGCACCATTCCCGGATCGCTTCGCTGGCTGGCAGTGCGACAGCAAGCCGATCCAGCATCGGACCCTTGAACCACTGGCCGACGGGCACGTGAAAACCACGCTTCTTGCGCCAGAGATGATCCGCAGGAATGAAGCCTTCGGCCCATTTCTTGAGGAAGTACTTGCCACTGCGGCCGTGCACCTTGAGCCGGTCCGGCAGACCCAGCCCGAATTCGACGACGCGGTGATCGACGAAGGGCACCCGCCCCTCGAGGCTCTGCGCCATCAGCATGCGGTCGGCCTTGACCAGCAGATCGTCCGGCAGGTTCACGGTCAGATCGACGTACTGGCGCCGCTGCAGGTCGGACCATGTGCGCGGCGCCTCGCGCCAGGCCGCGGCCACCGGCGCGCGGAAGCGCCGCAGCGGGCCGCGCATTTCTGGCTTGAAGAGACGCGCCGTCCAGTGCGGATCGGCCTCCGGGCGCACGCGGAAGCCGCCGCTGCCCGGATAGCGCAGGCGTTTCATGAGCATCGAGAACGGATCGGGACGATAGCGGCCGTAGCCGGCAAACGCCTCGTCTCCCCCCTCGCCGCTGAAGACCACCTTGAGGTCCTTGGCCGCGGCGGCGGCCAGCGCCAGCACCGGCACACACGCGTAGTCGCGCATCAGGTCATCCGCCGCCCAGAACGTGCGCGGCAGCAGACCAAACAGGCGCGCCGGATCCAGTTCGATCGGGTGATGCTCGGCGCCGAAGAGTTGCGCGATGCGCGCGGCATCGTCGAGCTCGTCGCTGACCCGCTCGTCCGCCCACCCAACCGAGAACGTCTTGACCGGCTTGGTATGCCGGCGCGCGAGCTGGCCGAGAATCACCGCGGAATCGACCCCCCCCGACAGGAACACCCCGTACGGCACATCGGAGCGCATGTGCTCACGCAGCACCTGGTCGAACAGCGACTCCCATTCTTCGGCAGCCTGATCAAAACTGCGCTCGCGCGGCGCGGCGACGTCCGTCGCCGACCAGTAACGGTGCTCGGTGACGCGCAGTCCGGCGTCGATCTTGACCGCGACCCCGGGCGGCACGCGCTCGACGCCGTCGAGAATTGTCTGCCGGCCGCTCGAATGCTGGTTCTGGAAGAACTGCGCCAGCGCATCGGCATGAACCCGCCGCTGCGGCAGCAGCGGCACCAGCGCCTTGAGTTCGGAGGCGAACAGGATGCGGTCCGGCAGACGCGCGATGTACAGCGGCTTGATTCCCAGCCGGTCGCGCAGCAGCCACAGCTCGTCGGCGCGGTGATCGTACAGCGCGCCGGCGTACATGCCGTGCAGGCGCTTGAACGATGCCACCCCCCACTGGGCAAAGCCGTGCAGCGCGACCTCCGAATCCGAATGCGTCAGCGGGCGTGCGCCCAGCGCCTCGAGCTCGGCGCGCAGCTCGACGTAGTTGTAGATCTCGCCATTGCAGACCAGCGCGTAGCGCCGCTGGGCGTCAAACAGCGGCTGGTGCCCGCCGGCCAGATCGATGATCGCCAGCCGCGTATGTGCGATGCCGAAGCGGCCGGCGACATAAGTCCCGGTGTCCTCCGGCCCGCGATGGGTGAGCGTCGCGGCCATCCGCTGCAGATCGGACTCGGCGACGGTGCCGTCGCGCAGCACAATTCCGGCAATGCCGCACATGGCTCAGGCCGGATCGAAGCGGTAACCGAGGACTTCGACATCGCGCGCGAAATGCTGGCCAACGAGTTCGGCCAGCGCATCGCTGTAATAGCTGCGGTAGTCCTTGGAGCGGTCGGTCGCCTGGCGCTTGTGCGGCAGCTCCGGTGTCGGCACGCCGATTGTCTTGCAGATCCGGTCGAAATCCTCGTGCAGGTTCTCGTAGCGGCCGAGGAAGTCAGTCAGCACCGTACCGTGCAGGTCGATCAGGTAATCCGTCTGCGGCGTGATCGCGGTGTCGAGATGATATTGATAGGGCCGCTGCGGATCGAGCTTCCAGCGCGTGAATGCCTCGAAGCTCTCGTGGCCTTCGAGCAGATGCGGGCGCTCGCGCTTGAGATGATGGTAGCTCGACACCTGCAGATCCCAGGGATTGCGCACGAAGGCAAACTTGAACAGGCCGTCGAAGAAATCCTTCGGCAGCATCTCCTGCGCGCAGACGATCTTGGCGTGGCGCGGCAGCTTGGCGGCGATCCGGTGCCCGGTCAGGTGCGACAGCCGCGAGCAGATGAACTGCGCCAGATAGTAGGGATCCTTCCACTGCAGCGCCTTGAGTGCGGCACGCACGCTGGTGCCGCCAGTCTTGGCGATGTGGACGTAGAGAAAGTTGTAGCGGTTGGACAGCAGCATGGATACACCGGCTCCGGCGAAGGCGCGATTATGATCCAGCGGCAGCGTGTGCTGCACCAACTACCCCCGGGGGCAAAGTGCCAAAGTCCCAAAAACCGCCCGTGGCTCGGCACACGCTGCTCACACCGCGGCGGCGGCGGCGGCGTGTACAATGCCGGCGGCACTCTAGCGACTGACGGTTACAACCAATAAGATCGGCGCACCCTGGGGGGAGTCTTTGGCCTGAGCGGGCGCGACACTGCTCCCGACGCGGGGCGGGTTCAGTTCTGATCCCATGATGCTGCGGACGCTCATTGATTCGGGCTGCGACATCCGCGATGGGGGCGTGAGCCGCGGCGGCCGACGCGCACGGCCCAGACCGCGGTCGCGAACGCCCCCCGCACGCGCTGAGCCGCAGTGACCGCGCACCGCCGGCGGGTGCCGGTCACCATCAACCATGATTTGCCGAGGCGCTTATGCTCAACAACTCTACGATCCTGATCACAGGCGGCACCGGCTCGTTCGGCAACACCTTCGTGCCGCAGACCCTCAAGAAATACAACCCGCGACGGCTGATCGTGTTCTCCCGCGATGAGATGAAGCAGTGGGAAATGGCCAAGCAGTACAGCCGCGACGATCGTGTGCGCTTTTTCATCGGCGATGTCCGCGACAAGGACCGGTTGCACCGGGCACTGAACGGCGTCGATTTCGTCGTGCATGCCGCGGCAACCAAAATCGTGCCGACCGCCGAATACAACCCGTTCGAGTGCGTCAAAACCAACGTGATGGGCGCGATGAACCTGATCGACGCCTGCATCGACCAGAAGGTCAAACGCGTCGTCGCACTGTCCACCGACAAGGCGAGCAGCCCGATCAACCTCTACGGCGCCACCAAGTTGACCTCGGACAAGCTGTTCATTGCGGGCAACTCCTACAGCGGATCCCAGAACACGCGCTTCAGCGTCGTTCGCTACGGCAACGTGATGGGCTCGCGGGGCTCGGTGATTCCCTTCTTTCAG
>JBFHQK010000231.1:0-4387 GCA_041592255.1 Fontimonas sp. | reverse complement strand
TGGATCGGCCTGTTGTCGATGGCGGCCACCAGCGTGCTGGCACTGTGGATCTGGTCCCAGGCCGATGTGCCCGGCGTGATTCCCGCGCATGGCGCGCCGCAGTGGCTGATCGAGTTCCGCGCCGACTGGATTCCGCGCTGGGGGGTGAGCATCCACCTGGGCCTGGACGGACTGGGGCTGCTGATGATCCTGCTCACCGGCGTGCTCGGCGTGCTCTCGGTGGCCTGCTCGTGGCGCGAGATCCAGCAGTACGTCGGCTTTTTTCACCTGAACCTGCTGTGGAATCTCGCCGGCGTGATCGGCGTGTTCCTGGCGCTGGACCTGTTCCTGTTCTTCGTGTTCTGGGAAGCGATGCTGGTGCCGATGTATTTCCTCATCGCGCTGTGGGGTCATTCCAGCCACGGCGGCAAGTCGCGCGTCTACGCCGCGACCAAGTTCTTCATCTTCACCCAGGCCGCCGGCCTGCTGATGCTGGTGGCGATCCTCGCGCTAGTCTGGCTGCATCGCGAGCACACCGGGCAGTGGAGCTTCGACTACGCCGACCTGCTGTTCACCCCGCTGAGCGCGGCGCAGGAATACCTGCTGATGCTGGCCTTTTTTGTCGGCTTCGCGGTCAAGCTGCCGATCGTGCCGCTGCACCCGTGGCTGCCGGATGCGCATTCGCAGGCGCCGACTGCCGGCTCGGTCGATCTCGCCGGCGTGCTGCTCAAGACCGGCGCCTATGGCCTGCTGCGCTTCGTGCTGCCGCTGTTTCCCAACGCCTCGCAGGAGTTCGCGCCGATCGCGATGGCGCTGGCGATCGTCGGCATCCTCTACGGCGCCAAGCTGGCGCTGGTGCAGACCGACATCAAGCGCCTGGTCGCCTATACCAGCGTGTCGCACATGGGCTTCGTGCTGCTGGGCATCTATGCCGGCAGCGCGCTCGCGCTCGAAGGCGCGGTGATCCTGATGCTCGCGCACGGACTGGCCACCGGCGGGCTGTTCATCCTCTGCGGCGAGCTCTACGAGCGCCTGCACACGCGCGAGCTCGCACTGATGGGCGGGCTGTCGCAGCGCGCGCCGCACTACGCCACCGCGCTGATGTTCTTCGCGCTGGCGTCTCTGGGCCTGCCGGGCCTGGGCAATTTCATCGGCGAGTTCCTGGTGCTGATCGGCAGCTTCCCAGTGGCGCCGTGGATGACCGCGATCGCGGCCACCGGCCTGATCCTCGCGGCCATCTATTCGCTGTATGTGGTGCAGCGTGCGCTGCACGGTCCGCCGCACGATGATCGTGCGGTCGAGGATCTGACCGGGCGCGAGAAGCTGATGATGGGCGGCATCATGATCGGCCTGCTGCTGCTGGGCCTGTTTCCGCAGCCGGTGATCGATCTGGCGCGCGGATCGCTGCAGCAGATCGGCGATTGGTACGCACTCGGAGTGCCGCTCCGATGACGCGCGGCGTGGTCAGCTCCGGCGCTGGCGGAGTCCGCGCATGAGCGCGCCATGGCTTGCCGGGGTGCCGTTGCTGCTGATGGCGCTGGGCATCGTGCTGGTGATGCTGCTGATCGCGGCGGTGCGCGACCATCGCGCGGTGGCGCAGCTGACGACGCTGGGCTTTCTGCTGACCTTTGCCGCCTGCCTGCTGCCGCAGGGCACGGCAGAGCTGACGCCGCTGCTGCTGATCGACGACTACGCCCGTTTCGCGATGGCGCTGATCGCCGCCGCCGGCGCCATCACCGGACTGCTGCTGTATGGCTACCTCGGCGAGTACGAGGGGTATCGCGAAGAGATGTATCTGCTGCTACTGATCGCCGCGTTCGGCGCGATGGTGCTCGCCGGCGCGCGTCACGCGGCGAGCCTGCTGCTGGGGCTGGAAACGCTCAGCGTGGCGCTGTTCGGCATGATCGCCTACCCCTTGCGCCGCAAGCGGCCGCTCGAGGCCGGGATCAAGTACCTGGTCTTGTCGGCAGCGGCGACGGCGACCCTGCTGTTCGGCTTCGCGCTGGTTTACGCCGCCAGCGGCAGCCTGCAGTTCGCGCCGCTGGGCGCGGCCTTGCCGCTGCTGGACGGCGCCGCGCGCGCTACCGCGCAGGCCGGCCTGGCGCTGATCTGGGCCGGGTTTGCGTTCAAGCTGTCGCTGGTGCCGTTTCATCTGTGGACCGCCGACGTCTACGAGGGCGCGCCGGCGCCGGTCACCGGGTTCCTGGCCACGGTGTCCAAGGGCGCGGTCGCGGTGGTGCTGCTGCGCTGGCTCGATGCCGTGCCGCTGGCGCAGACGCCGCTGCTGGCCGCGCTGCTGGCGGCGCTGGCGGTGCTGAGCATCGCCGTGGGCAACCTCGCCGCGCTGCAGCAGAACAACGTCAAGCGGCTGCTCGCCTACTCGTCGATCGCGCACTTCGGCTATCTGCTGGTGCCGTTCCTGGTCGGCGGCGCCACCGCGCGCGAGGCGGTGCTGTTCTACGTCGCCGCCTATGCGGTGATGACGCTGGGCAGCTTCGGCGCGATCGCCGCACTGTCGGGGCCCCAGGCGCGCGACGATGCCGACCACCTCTACGACTACCGCGGCCTGTTCTGGCGGCGGCCGCTGGTGACGGCGGTGTTCGCGCCGATGCTGCTGGCGCAGGCCGGCGTGCCGCTGACGGTCGGTTTTCTGGCCAAGTTCTACATCCTGGCCGCCGCCGTCGAGCAGCACGGCTGGGGCCTGGCGCTGGCCGTGGTCATCGGCAGCGCGGTGGGGCTGTTCTATTACCAGCGGCTGGCGATCGTGCAATTCCTGCCCAAGCCCGGCGGCATGAAACGCGAAGGGGTCTGGTCGGAAATGAGTGTTACCGGTGGCGTGGCGCTGGTGGTCTTGTTGCTCGCGCTGATCGGCGCCGGCGTCTGGCCGCAGCCTTTGGCGGCCGCGGTCTTCCGCGCCCTGGCCAGCCTCGGCTGAGGCGGGCACCGGACTTACCCGGTGGCGGCCGGGGGGCTGATTGACTAGAATCCGCGCGCTTTTGAAATCCCATTCAAGATTGAAGTCACAGGTGGCCGGCACGTGGATCTCACGCGCATCAAGCTGAAGAAGGGCCTCGACCTGCCGATCCAGGGTGTCCCCGAGCAGAGCGTCTCTGACGCGCCCTCGGTGACCACGGTCGGCGTGGTTGGCGCCGACTATATCGACCTCAAGCCCACCATGTATGTCGAGGTGGGCGAACGGGTCAAACTCGGCCAGCCCTTGTTCGAGGACAAGCGCCGCCCCGGCGTGTTGCACACCGCCCCCGCGGCTGGCGAAGTCATCGCCATCAATCGCGGCGCGCGGCGCGTGTTGCAGTCGGTGGTGATCCGCGTCGATGGCAGCGACGCGCTGACGTTCAGCGCCTGGCCGGCGGCCCAGCTCGGCGAACTGGCGGCCGACGCGGTGCGCGAGCAGCTGCGCGTCTCCGGTCTGTGGACGGCGCTGCGCACGCGGCCTTACTCGCGTGTGCCCCGTCTGGACACGACGCCGGCCGCGATCTTCGTGCCCTGCATCGACACGCGCCCGCTGGCCGGCGATCCGGCCGTGGCGCTCAAGGGACAGGAAGACGATTTCCGCAACGGCCTGACGGTGCTGTCGCGGCTGGCGCCGGAAATCTATGTCTGCAAGGCGCCGGGCGCCGCGATTCCGGTGCCGGCGCTGCCGTCGATCCGCGTGGCCGAGTTCTCCGGCCCGCATCCCGCCGGGCTGGTGGGCACCCACATGCACTTCCTCAAGCCGGTTGGCGCCAATCGCACCAACTGGCATGTCGGTCCGCAGGATGTGGTCGCCATCGGCAAGCTGTTCACCACCGGCCGCATCGATCCGACCCGCATCGTCGCGCTGGCGGGCCCGCAGGCGGTCAAGCCGCGGCTGCTGCGCACCCGCATCGGCGCCTGCCTGAGCGAACTGATCACGCCCGAGATCAAGGCCGGCGAGTCGCGGCCGATTTCCGGTTCGATCCTCGGCGGCCGCGAAGCCCGCGGCTGGGGCAATTACCTGGGTCGCTACCACACGCAGATCGCGGTCGTTGCCGAGGGGCGCGAGCGCCGCTTCCTGGGCTGGATCAACCCGGCCGGCGAGCGCTTCTCCGCGATCAACGTCTTTTTCTCGGCCCTGAGCCGCCGCCGCATGATGGCGATGAACACCTCGACCAACGGTTCGCCGCGCGCGATGGTGCCGATCGGCAACTACGAGAAGGTGATGCCGCTCGATATGCTGGCGACGCCGCTGCTGCGCGCGCTGATCGTCCGCGACACCGACACGGCGCAGGCGCTGGGCGCGCTCGAGCTCGACGAGGAAGACCTCGCGCTGTGCTCGTACGTCTGCGTCGGCAAGCATGACTACGGCCCGATCCTGCGCGCCAACCTGGAGCAGATCGAGGCCGAGGGCTGACCGTCAGCGCGCCCCCGC
>JBFHQK010000230.1:0-4393 GCA_041592255.1 Fontimonas sp. | reverse complement strand
GCGCTGGAGCGGCGCATCATCGAGACGCTGCCGGAGCTGGAGCGGGCGCGCAAGATGAAGCCCGGCACCCTGGAGGCCGCCGGGGTCATCGCCAGCGCCGAGGGCGGCGAGCTGCTGGCGCTGGTCGGCGGCCGCGATGTGCGTTTCCCGGGCTTCAACCGCGCGCTCGACGCGCGGCGCCCGATCGGCTCGCTGGTCAAGCCGTTCGTCTACCTGTCGGCGCTGGAGCGCCCCGGCGAGTTCGGCCTGCACAGCATCCTGCCGGATGAGCCGGTGGACCTGCGCATGCCGCATGGGCAGCTGTGGTCGCCGAGCAACTACGACAAGCAGCTGCACGGGCCGCAGCCGCTGTATCTCGCCCTGGCGCAGTCGCTGAACCTGCCGACCGTGCACCTGGGGCTGCGGCTGGGTGCCGAGCAGGTGCTGCACACACTGCGGCGCGCCGGCTACAGCGGCGAGGCGCAGCCCTTGCCCTCGCTGTTTCTGGGCGCGGTGGGCGTCGATCCGCTCGAAGTGGCGCAGATGTATGCGACCCTCGCCGCCGGCGGCTTTCAGGCGCCGCTGTCGTCGATCCGCGAGGTGCAGACCAAGGACGGCGAGCCGCTGTCGCGGTATCCGATCCAGGTGCGGCAGACGCTGCCTGAAGGGCCGGTCTATCTGGTCGACTGGGCGCTGCGCCGCGTCGTTACCGAGGGCACCGGGCGTGGGGTTTATGCGAGCCTGCCGCCGGAGGTGGTGGTCGCCGGCAAGACCGGCACCACCGACGACTACCGCGACAGCTGGTTTGCCGGTTTTTCGGGGGATCGGGTTGCGGTGGTCTGGATCGGCCGCGACGACAACCAGCCCACCGGCCTGTCCGGATCCACCGGTGCGTTGCCGGTGTGGGCGCGGGTGATGCGCGATCTGGGCGTGCGCAGCTTTGATCCGATTCAGCCCGACGCCGTCGAAGCGCTGCGCGTGGACCTGCAGAGCGGTCTGCGCGCCGATGACGGCTGCGCCGATGCAGTGGAGGTGCCGTTCATGCTCGGCTGGGGGCCCGCGGAGTGGGCGCCGTGTGCGCAGGGACCGGGCAATCCGCTGCAGTGGCTGCGCGATATTTTCGGCTGATGCGGCGGCGCGTGGCTACACTAGCGTCCGTGAAACGCAATCGTGGAATTCTCATGCACGCGCCGCGCTGCGGCGTGATCCTTCTCGCCCTTGCACTGGGTGCGTGTGCCGGCGGCCAGGGCAGCCGCCGTGTCTGGAGCGACGATGAGCCGGCGGTCGTCAGTGAGCCGGCTGCGCCCGTGCCATCGTCGCCGGCGCAGCCGGTGCCCCCCCCTGGCGACGCACCCGCGGTCGACGCGATGCCAGCCTATCCGCGCTCGGCCGAGGAGATCAGCGGTGCGGCGGTGACGGCGCTGATGCGTCAGGCGCGCGCGGCACTGGGTACGGGCCGGCCCGATCAGGCGGCGGCGGCGCTTGAACGCGCGCTGCGCATCGAGCCGCGCAACTATTTCGTCTGGTCGATGCTGGGCCAAGCCTACCTGGCGCAGAACAACTTCGGGCAGGCGTCCAACATCGCCGGCAAGTCCAATGCGCTGGCGCGCGGCAACGTTTACGTCGAGCTGGAGAACTGGCGGACCATCGCGGCTGCGCGCCGGGGCCTGGGCGATGCGGCGGGTGCCGAGGCCGCGAGCCGGCAGGTGCGGGAGCTGGAACAATGGCTGTACGCCCGTTCCCCGCGGTAAGGCAGGCGTGAACGGCGCGGCGGCACCGCCTGATCTGCTCGGCGCCTCCGGTCCGCTCGCGCGCAGCATTCCCGGCTTTGCGCCGCGACTGGCGCAGCAGCGCATGGCCGCGGCGGTGGCGCGGGCGCTGGATCAGCGCGAGGTGCTGATCGTCGAGGCCGGCACCGGCATCGGCAAGACGTATGCCTACCTGGTGCCGGCGCTGCAGTCCGGACTGCGGACCGTGATTTCCACCGGCACGCGCACGCTGCAGGACCAGCTGTTCCACCGCGATCTGCCGCGGGTGCGCGACGCACTGGCGCTGCCGCTGCGCGTGGCCCTGCTCAAGGGGCGCGCGAATTACCTGTGTCTGTACCGCATGAAGCGCGCGCGCAGCCAGCCGGCGCTGCGCGGCGCGTTCGAGGCGCTGCGCGCGGTCGAGGCGTGGGCGCGGCGCACCGAGTCCGGGGAACTCTCGGAGCTGGGCGAATTCCGCGAGGATCAGCCACTGACGCGGCAGATCACGTCGACGGCGGACAATTGTCTGGGCAGCCGCTGCGCCGACTTCGAGCAGTGTTTTGTCGCGCGCGCGCGGCGCCAGGCGCAGGCGGCGGATCTGGTGGTGGTCAACCATCACCTGCTGTTCGCCGACTTCCTGCTCAAGGACAACGGTTTCGGCCAGATCCTGTCCGGGGCGGATGCCATCATCATCGACGAAGCGCATCAGCTTCCCGAGCTGGCGTCGCAATTCTTCGGCAGCCGTGTCTCGACGCGCCAGCTGCAGGAGCTGGCGCGGGATGCGCAGCTCGAGGCGCAGAACTGCGGCGACCTGCCGCAGCTGGTGGAAGGGGCGCAGCGCCTGTCCGGCGATGTGACGATGCTCGAGCACTGCTTTGCCGCGGGCGGCGGACGCCAGCCGCTGGCGCGTTTCCGCGAGCAGGCGCAGTCGCAGCACGCAATCGAGCGGGTGCAGCAGTCGCTCGAAGAGCTGTATCAGGGGCTGCGCCCGCTGGAGGAGCGCAACGCCGAGATGTCGGCTGCGCTCGAGCGGACCCTGCAGCTGCGCGAACGCTGGATGCACATCCTCGATGACGGCGCGCAGGCCGAGGGGGCGGGCGCTGATCCCGCAGCGACGGAGGTGCGCTGGGTCGAGGCGCTGCCGCGCGGCGGCAGCCTCAACGCGACGCCGATCGAGCTGTCTGCCGGCTTCCGGCGCATGCGCGCGACCTATCCGGGGGCGTGGGTGTTCACCTCGGCGACGCTGGCCGCCGGCGGCGACTTCGGCCATTACACGCGCGAACTCGGGCTCGAGGACGCGGCCACCGAGTGCCTGGGCAGTCCGTTCAACTATCCGCAGCAGGCGCGCCTGTATCTGCCGCGGGGCCTGCCCGAACCCAACGACGCGGGCTATGCCGAGGCGGTCGCGCAGGCGGCGCGCCCGGTGATCGAAGCCGCCGGCGGCGGCGCCTTCGTGCTCTGCACCAGCCATCGCGCGCTCCGGGTGATTGCCGAGCGGTTGCGCGCGTGCCTGAAGCTGCGGGTGCTGGCGCAGGGGGACGATGGACGCTCGGCGCTGCTCGACGCCTTCACCGCGGACGGCAATGCCGTGCTCGTCGGCACCGCCAGCTTCTGGGAAGGGGTCGACGTGCGCGGGCAGGCGCTGCGGCTGGTGATCATCGACCGCCTGCCGTTTGCCGCCCCCGGCGACCCGGTCTACGAGGCCAAGCTCTCCGCGATCCGTGCGCGCGGTGGCACGCCATTTTTTGAACTGCAGCTGCCCGAGGCGATCGTCACGCTGCGTCAGGGCGTCGGCCGCCTGATCCGTGATCCCGGCGACCGCGGCCTGCTGATGCTGTGCGACCCGCGCCTGACCGGCAAGAGCTACGGTCGCCGTGTGCTGGCGGCACTGCCGTCGATGCCGGTGCTGCGCGAGCTGGACGCGGCGCGGGCCTGGTTGCGCGAGATCGGAGGTCCCGGATGAAGGTGCTGGCAATCGATACGGCCACCGAGGCCTGCTCGGCGGCGCTGTCGTGCGATGGGCGGGTGCTGGCGCGCTGGGAGCACGTCGGGCGCTCGCACACGGCGCGGCTGATGCCGATGGTGCGCGAGCTGATCGCCGAGGCCGGGATCGCGTTCGCGCAGCTTGACGGCTATGTCTGCGGCATTGGTCCCGGCAGCTTTGCCGGCGTGCGCATCGGTGTGGGCTATGTCAAGGGACTCGCGCTCGCGGTCGACCGTCCGGTGATCGGGGTGTCGTCGCTGGCGATGCTGGCACTGCCGGCGCTGCGCGCGGGCAGTGCGCAGGTCATCGCTGCGATCGATGCGCGGATGGACGAGGTGTACCTGGGCTGCTATCGGCGCGACGGCGACGGCTTGCCGCAGCTGCTGGGGCGGGAGTCGGTGTGCGCTCCGCAGCATGCCGCGGCGGTGGAGGGCGGGGCCTGGACCGGTGTCGGCAGCGGCTGGGGCAGTTACGAGGCGGCGCTGCGCGCAGCAACGCGCGCGGATCTGATCGGCCTCGACGCTCACGCGCTGCCGCGCGCCGAGGATGGGCTGGCGCTCGGACTGCCGCGGCTGCTCGCCGGTGAGGGCGACTGCGCCGACCGCCTGACGCCGGCGTATCTGCGCGACAAGGTCGCGCTGACGCTGAGCGAACAGCAGGCCCAGCGACGGGCGCGGTAGCG
>JBFHQK010000229.1:0-4490 GCA_041592255.1 Fontimonas sp. | reverse complement strand
TCTTGCGGCCGTCATCGGGGGCGCGCAGGCGCAGGACGACGCGGCGGCGGATCTCTATACCGACGAGGCAGCATTCGCGGCCGAGGCGGGCACGGTCGATGCCGGCGCGCCGGACGTCGATGCGTATGCGGTGCACGATGAGGCCGAGGCCGCGCCTTCCGACACCGTGGCCGTCGAGCCGCTGCGCGCTGAGCCGGCGCCGTCGGCCGGGCGCGCTGCGGATGCGCCGGTGACCACGCTCGACGCCATCGAAGTCACCGGCTCGCGCATCCGTCGCACCGACTACGAGACCGCCCAGCCGGTGGCCGTGATCAGCCGCGCGGATATCGAGCGCAGCGGCCTGACCGATATCTCCGAAATCCTGCGCAACGTCACCGCGGCCGGCAACAACAGCCTGAGCGCGCAGCAGGGGCGCTTCGCGCTGTCCATGGGCGAAACCAACCTCGATCTGCGCAACCTGGGCGCCAACCACACGCTGCTGCTGGTCAACGGCCGGCGCTGGGTGACCGGTCTGATTCAGACCCAGACTTCGGTGTCGGACTACAACACCATTCCCACGGCGATCATCGAGCGGGTCGAGATCCTCAAGGACGGGGCGTCGGCGATCTACGGTTCGGATGCGATCGGCGGCGTGGTCAACGTCATCACGCGCAAGGATTTCGACGGCGCGGCGCTGTCGTACCAGGTCGGCCAGTACTACGAGCAGGGCGACGGCAACAGCCAGCAGGCGTCGGTGTCGTGGGGGCTCAACCGGCCCGGCACCAACCTGTTCATGAACCTGAGCTACACCGACCAGGGCGTGGCGCCCAACGAAAACCGCGCCTTCACCGCGCAGCCCAGCGCCGGCCCGACGCGCAACAGCATCGTCACGCCCAACGCGCTGCTGCGCTTCGTCGAACTGGATTCGGTGCACGCCGCGATCTACGGCTGCCCCAATCTGCAGGCCGGAATCGCCGCGGGCGTGCTCGGCGGCGGCCCGCTCGGCGGTCCGGTGGCGATGACCAACATGATTCCCGCGGGTTTGGTGCTGTGCGACCTGACGCTCAATCCGGGCGCCGAGGGCGGCGCCGGCAATCCGCTGGACTACCATCAGATCGACCGCAGCAATCCCGACGACGTCTACAACCGCTTCGCCGACGGCACGCTCGAGCAGCCCAACGAGCGCATCGCATTCTTCACCCAGCTCAACCAGCAGCTGCTCGATCGCGTGTCGTTCAACTTCGAGGGCCTGTACAACCGGCGCCAATCGGAAAGCGTCGGCCAGAACGCCTATCTGGGCGGCGGCAACCTCGACGGCGGTCCGCAGGGCTATCTCGCCCATATCGCCGCGTCCAATCCGAACAATCCGTTCGCGCAGGACATCGGCTGGGACTCCAGCTGCGGCGGCACCGCGGACATGGGCGCGGACCCGAAGAGCCCGACCTGCACCGGCATCGGTGATGGCAGCGGTTCGTGGGCGATCCGCCGCGGCAAGGGTCAGAACAACATGACCTTCTACGACACCGTCGACACGATCCGGCTGGGCGCCGGCTTCAGCGGCGACTTCGATCTGTTCGCCCACCTTGTGTCCTGGGACAGCGGCTACATCTACGCGCGCAGCAAGATCGAGGACATCTTCCCCTCGGTGAACTACCAGCGGGCCGGCATCGCGCTGGGCAACTTCGGCACCTGCGACGGCGACTGCGCGCCGCTGAACGTGTTCCAGGGCCCCGCGGGCCTGACCCAGGCTGCGGTGGACTACATCGTCACCGAAAACTGGCAGCGCAACCGCACCCAGCAGGAGATCGTCTACCTCAATTTCTCCACCGAGCTGCCGGGCACCGCGCAGTGGCTGCCGGCGCCGGTGGCCATCGCCGTGGGTGGCGAGTTCCGCCGCGAGGAGTTCGCCAGCGAGATCGACCAGAGCATCCAGCAGGGGCTGATCCGCCTCAACACCCTCAATCCGCTCAACGGCCGCACCTACGCCCGCGAGGCCTACGCCGAGCTCGACCTGCCGCTGCTCAAGGATGCGCCGCTGGCGACCGACCTCGGGCTTGAGCTGGCCGGACGCTACTCGTACTACCCGCGCATCGGCCGGGTCACCACCGGCAAGGCCGGGCTGCGCTGGCAGCCGTTCGAGGACCTGCTGCTGCGCGGCACCTATTCCACCGGCTTTCGCGCACCCAGCATCGGCGAGCTCTACCTGGGCGCGGCGCAGAGCTACGACCCGTTGTTCGACCCTTGCACGGATCCCGGCACCAATGACACCGCCGACCAGAACTGCCTCGCCGACGGCACCCCGGGCGGCGGCTCGGGCAGCAACGTCGCCACGCCCTATGACCTGTGGCAGGGCAATCTCGACCTCGACCCGGAGAAGTCGGAAAACCTCACCTACGGCCTGATCTACTCGCCGGGCTGGGTCGACGACCTCAACTTCAGCGTCGATTTCTACGAGATCACGATCCGCGACTTCGTCGTCATCGGCCAGGGCCAGTTCTTCCTCGACTCCTGCTACAAGACCGAGCAGCGCAATTACTGCGACTACATCCACCGCGACGGCACCGGCACGCTGACCTACGTCGATACGCCGTATTTCAACCTCGCCCGTGTCGAGACCTCGGGCGTGGACCTGGGCGTCGACTATGTGCTGCCGCTGCCGGAAGCGGTGGGCCGCTTCAAGCTCAAGCTCGAAGCCTCGTATCTGAAGGAGTTCGATTCGGTGGCGCCGCGGCCGGGTCAGTCCGACCAGGTGACCAACGAAGTCGGACAGGTGCAGGGTCAGTTCTTCGGCTACCCGCGCTGGAAGGCGGGTGGCTATATCAGCTGGAAGCTCGACCGCCTGAAGGCGAGCTGGTCGACGCGGATGGCCTACCACATGACCGAGCCCTGCGGCGACTTCTTCCCGACGCCGTCGCTCAAGGACTTGGGGCTGTGCAGCCACCCCGACGAGGTCGACGACGAGGGCAACCCGGCGCCGAAAAACCGCCTGCACACGCTCTTCTATCACAACGTACAGGTCGGCTATGAACTGCCGTTCCACGACGCCGAGATCGCGCTGGGCGTCAACAACGTGTTCGACCAGGAGCCGCGCGCGTCGCGCAGTCTGGCGTCGCTGTACTGGTACAACTACGACCCCAACCACTACGAAGCGCCGGGCCGCTTCGGCTACCTGCGCGCGAGCTTCAAGTTCTGATCCGCCGCGCAGGCGGTTCTCGCGAGCGGGCCGGCGTTTGCCGGCCCGTGTCGTCTGCGCTTATGCCCGCCGCTGAGGATTGTCCCGGTGGTGGGCTCGCCGTGTCCGCGGTAATGTACAATCAATCGGTACATTTTCTGACGGCGCAGTGGGAGTCCTCCCCAAGCGCCGCGGTCATTTGGGAGTTGGGGCTAAACATGGCATTTGAACTTGGGCGGCGTGCGCTGCCGGTCTTTCTTGCGGCCGCCATCGGGGGCGCGCAGGCGCAGGACGAGTACGCAACACAGGATTACGGGGCCGACCCTTCGATCGAGGCATCGGACACCTATCCGGAACCCGAAGCCGGCGCCGACCTGTTCGCGCTGCCCGCAGAGGGCGAAGCCGCGGCGCCTGCTGAAGAGGCGCCGGCCGAACTCGCCGACACCGTCGCCGTCGAGCCGCTGCGTCCCCAGGCCGTTGAGCCGGGCCCGGTCGAGGCGGCTGCCACGCTCGACACCATCGAAGTCACCGGCTCGCGCATCCGCCGTGCGGATTACGAGACCGCCCAGCCGGTCACCGTGGTCACGCGCGAGGACATCGAGCGCACCGGCCTGACCAACATCGGCGATCTGCTGCAGGAACTGCCGTCGGCCGGTTCGGCGCTGAGCCGCTCCTTCAACAACGGCGGTGCAGGCACCACCGAGATCGATCTGCGCAACCTCGGTTCGCAGCGCGTGCTGGTGCTGGTCGACGGCCGCCGCTGGATTCCCGGCGCCGGCAACTACCCGGCGGCCGATCTCAACACCATCCCGGCCTCGATCATCGAGCGCATCGAAGTGCTCAAGGACGGCGCCTCGGCGATCTACGGCTCTGACGCGATCACCGGCGTGATCAACATCATCACGCGCAAGGACTTCACCGGCGCCTCGCTGCAGGCGCAGGCCAACGTCTTCGAGCAGGGCGACGGTCTGCAGCAGCAGTACAGCGCCAACTGGGGCGCGACCAACGGCGACACCTCGCTGTTCGTCGACATCAACTTCGTGCGTCAGGCCGCAGTGCAGGCGGGCGACCGTGACATCTCGGACGAGCCGACCTACGGCACCGGTCTGACCCGCGGCAGCCTGTTCAGCCCGCGCGGCTCGCTGCTGTTCATCCCGACGCCGACCAATGGCTCGATCCTGGGCACCGAGCTGTGCCCGGACCTGGCGCCCGGCATCGTCAATGACACGCTGGCCGGCGAAGGCCTGCCGGGCGTGTTTCCCGACAATGCGCCGCTGGGCGGCCTGCAGCTGTGCAACATGATTCTGCAGCACGGCCAGACCATCACCGGTGACCCGAC
>JBFHQK010000228.1:0-4498 GCA_041592255.1 Fontimonas sp. | reverse complement strand
GGCGACGCTCGATCTCGAATCCGCGCTGCTGGCCGAATCGCTGGCCTATTCGACGCTGCAGGCCGGACCCGAATATGCGCGCTGGCTCGCCGCCCACCGCGCGCCGGCGCCGGCCACGGCCAGCGATGCCGGCCCCGCGGTGCTCGCGACGCGCGAGGAGCACCGGCTGCAGCTCGAACTCAATCGCGCCTCCAACCGCAACGGCATGACCGTGGAAATGCGCGACGCGCTGTGCGAGGCGCTCGCACTGGTGCGCAGCGATGACACGATCCGGCAGGTGCGCCTGAGCGGACGTGGCGCCTGTTTTTCGACCGGCGGCGACCTGACCGAGTTTGGCACCGCCCCCGATCCGGCCACCGCCCACATCGTGCGCACGCTGGCGCTGCCGGGCCGCCTCCTGGCCGCCTGCGCCGACCGGGTCGAGGTGCGGGTGCACGGCGCCTGTGTCGGTTCGGGCATTGAATTTCCGGCGTTCGCCGGCCGCCTGGTGGCCCGGCCCGATGCCTGGTTCCAGCTGCCGGAGCTGAAGTTCGGCCTGATTCCGGGCGCCGGCGGCTGCGTCAGCATTCCGCGGCGCATCGGTCGCCAGCGCACCGCCTGGCTGGTGCTGTCGGGCAAGCGCCTCGACGCGCGCACCGCACTGGACTGGGGCCTGGTCGACGCGCTGATCGATTGAGTCCGGCGCCACCGCTGGCGTCGGCGCAACACCCATCGGCGCGGGACCACCGTTCGTCCACCGCGGCCACCCTCCCGCGCCTGCCACGACGTGCTGATCTGTGAGCGCCGCCCGGCGCCACCCGTAGCCGCCACTGGCGCGCCCACGGGGTCAGCGAGGACTGGTAGGAGTGCGCCATGGCCACCGGCCATTCGATTCATCCGCGGCCCAGGCCGGTATTGACCGATCCGGCGGTGTGCAGCGCACTGATCCTGCTCTGCGCACTGCTGCCCGGCGCCGCCAACGCCAGCACCGTCACCACCACATTCAATGTCACCGCCAGCGTCTCGGATGCCTGCAGCACCAGCGCGACGGATCTCGCCTTCGGCAGTTATGAGCCGCTGTCCAGCAGCGCCAACGACAGCACCAACACGATCACGGTGCGCTGCACGCTGGGCACGAGTTACCAGATCGGCCTGAACCAGGGCACTTATGGATCCTCGGTGACCGCGCGCAAGATGCAGCGCACCAGCGAGACCGAGCTGCTCAATTACGCGCTCTACCGCGATGTCGCGCGCACGCTCAACTGGGGCGAAACCCTGGACACGGACACCGTGTCGGCCGTCGGCACCGGCGTGTCCGTCAACCACACGGTCTACGGACGCATCGCCGCCGAGCAGAACGTGCCGACGGGGTCCTATACCGATCTGATCACCGTCACCGTGACGTATTGAACGGAGCCTTCCGATGAACCGACACCTCGCAGCCGCCGCGTGCAGCGCCCTGATGCTGGTCAGCGTCGCGCCGCCGGCGCAGCCGGCCAGCCTCGAAATCCATCCGGTGCGAATCACGCTCGGCAGCAGCAAGCCGACCGCCGAGATCTCGATCCGCAATCAGGCACAGCAGGGCGCGAACATCCAGGTGGAATCGATGGCCTGGGAGCGCGTCGACGGACGTGACGTCTATCAGATCACCCGCGACCTGCTGGTCAATCCTCCGCTGTTCACGGTGGCGGCGGGCGCATCGCAGATCGTGCGCATCGGGCTGAACCGGCCGGCGGACACGCTGCGCGAACTGAGCTACCGCATCTATCTGCGCGAAGTGCCGTCATCGCTCAATCCGCAGTTCTCCGGCCTGCAGGTGGCGCTGCGCATCGGCCTGCCGCTGTTCGTGCTTCCCAGCACCACCGCCACCCGTTCCGAGCTGCACTGGCGGCTCCAGCGCCAGCGCGACGGCACGCTCGACGTCACGGCGACCAACCACGGCAACGCGCACAGCAAGGTGACGGAGATTCGCATGGCCGACAGCGCCGATGCCCGTCACGTCGCTTCGCTGACGCAGGCGGCATACGTGTTCCCCGGCGAAACCCGCACCTGGAGCCTGACCCCCGAGCAGGCCTGGCGTGGGGCGCGTGCACGCGTCTCCGTGTCCACCGATCATGGCGACGCCGAGACCGAAATCGGCGTCGACTGACGGCGCGTCGGGTCGCAGCCTTCCGCATGTCCTTGCCGCCCTGATGTGCCTGTGTGCGCCGCCGCTGAACGCAAACGGTGACGCCGCGCTCAGCGGCGGGGCCGCAGCCGCGGCGGACGAGACGCTGCTGCTGGTGCCGTGCATCAACGACATCATGTGGCACTCGTGCGCACGGATCCTGCGCCGCGGCAGCCGGCTCTACGTCCCCGCCGAGGAGCTCGCCAGCTGGGGGCTGCGCGTCCCCGACACCGGCCGTGTGGTCCACGAGGGCCAGCACTATGTGCCGCTGGATCTGATTCCCGGGCTTTCCCATGAGGTCGACACCAGCCGGCAGGAACTGCTGATCCGCAGCACCGCCGAAAGCTTCCGGCCGCAGTCGATCGAATCCCTCGCCGCGCCGCGCCCTGCCATCAGCCCGGGCCTCGCCGGCGGGTTTTTCAATTACGACCTGCAGTGGCTCCAGGCCGACGCGGAGCGCAGTGTCGGCGGCCTGTTCGAGGCCGGCGCGTCCGGCGCCGGGATCACCGCGACCAGCACCGCGCTGTGGCGCGACGGCAGCCTGCTGCGCCTGGATTCGGCGCTGACACGCGACGACCCCGACGGCATGACGCGGCTCCAGCTCGGCGACGCCATCACCGACGCCGGCGCCTGGGGCCGGCCGGTGCGCTTCGGCGGCCTGCGCTGGGGCACCGATCTCGGACTGCGTCCCGGCTTCATTGCCTATCCGCTGCCGACGCTGCGCGGAGAAACCGCGCTGCCGTCGGTGGCCGAGGTCTACGTCAACAATGTGCGCCTGCTCGGCACCGAGGTGGGCCCCGGCCGCTTCGAACTCACGCAGATCCCGGTCGTCAACGGCCACGGCGTGGCGGCGCTGGCCGTGACCGATGCGCTCGGCCGCACCGTGCACATCGAACAGCGCTACTACCTGAGCCCGGCACTGCTCAAGCCGGGCCTGCATGACTTCACCTTTGCCGCCGGCTTGGCACGCGAAGACTACGGCGCACGCAGCAACGCGTACGGCCGCGCGCTGGGCGTGATCCAGTGGCGCACCGGGATCAGTGAGCGGCTGACTGGCGAATGGCGGGCCGAGGCGCAGCGCGCCCAGTTCAGCGGCGGCGCCACCGGCACCTACCTGTTCCCGCACTGGGGCACCGCCGAGGCCGGCGCCGCGCTGAGCGCCGGCGCGCGCGGACGCGGCGCGATGCTGCTGCTGGGCGCCGAACGCAAAGCGCCGGCGTTCAGCTTTGGCGTGCACGCCGAGCTGGCCGACGGCGGATTCACGGCGCTGGGAATGGCGCCGACGCAGAGCGCGCCGCGGCTGCGCGGCACGCTTCATCTCGGCGTTCCGGCCGGCGCCCGCGCCACGCTGTCGCTGAGCCACGTGGTGCAGGATTTCCGCGATCATGCCGACACCGCGGTCAGCTCGCTCAGCTACAGCACGCGGCTCGGGCAACACCTGCATCTGTCCGCCTTCGTCATCCGCGCCGCCATCGATCGTGATACCGACCACCTCGTGGCACTGGTGCTGACGTTGCCGCTGGCAGCGCGCACCACCGCCAGCCTGCACGCCAGCCGGCAGGGCGGTGGCGGCGACACCTTCGCCCAGCTGCAGCGCAGCGCGCCCGAGGGACCGGGCCTGGGGTATCGCGTTCTCGCCGGCCGCGGACCCCACGGCGACCGCCAGCAGGCAGAACTGACGCTGCAGACCGGCGTCGGCACCTACCAGCTTGACGCGGCACGGGTCGACGACCTGCACCGCATCCGTGCCGGCGCGCGCGGCGGCATCGCCGTGATCGGCCGCGAGATTCATCTGACCCGCGAGCTGCACGACAGCTTTGCCGTGGTCGAGGTCGGCGACTACGCCGATGTCCGCGTGTACGCCGAGAACCGGACCGTCGGCCGCACCGATCGGCACGGGCGCCTGCTGGTCACCGGGCTGCGCGCCTACGACAGCAACCGGCTCGGCATCGAGCAGGCGGACCTGCCCATCGACGCCACCGTGCAGACCCTGTCGACGACTGTGGCGCCGCCGTATCGCAGCGGCATCCGGGTTGCGTTTCCGGCGCAGCCCACGCGCGGAGCGACGCTGGAAATCGTGCTGCAGAACGGCGAGCCGCTGCCCCTGGGGTCAACCGTGACCGCGGCCGCGGGCGACGGCACGCACTTTCCGGTGGGCTGGAACGGCGAGGCGTTCGTCACCGGCCTGAGCCACCGCGGCCAGCTCATCGCGCACTTGCCGGGCGGTCGCTGTCGCATCGACTACCGCATCCCGCCCGATGCCGGACCGCTGCCGCGTCTGGGGCCGCTGCTGTGCCGCGAGGAGCCATGGCAATGACCCTCAGAACCGTGCTCGCCGCCGGCGCGCTGGCG
>JBFHQK010000227.1:0-4539 GCA_041592255.1 Fontimonas sp. | reverse complement strand
TCGGGCGCCTGCACGCCGTAGCCGACAAAGACGACCTCGCTGTCGACGACGCTGACGTCCGGCACGAAGCGCGCGGTGGTGGCGACGTAGTCCACGCCCGGGCGCATCCGCAGCTTCCGCGGGCCAGCCCACAGCGTCATGCTCGGCGTGCCGGTGATGCCCACCAGCGGCACCGGCTGCACGTAGCTGCCGTCCGGAGTGCCCGGCGCCAGGCCCATCGCGCGGAACTGCTCGACCAGGTAGGCCACGGTCTTTTCCTCACCCGGCGTGCCGGGCAGACGGCCTTCGAACGCATCCGAGGCCAGCACGCGGATGTGCGCCAGCAGATCGTCGGCGGTGATGCTGGCCAGCGCGGCGGCGTCGGGCGTCGGTCGGACGTCGGGCGTGGCCGCGGGCGGCGGTGTGCCGGCGCAGGCGCCGAGCAGCACGACCGCGAGCGCGGCCGCAATCCGGGAATGGCGTGATTCAGGCATGAACGCGCTCCGATGGGTCCGAAGGGTCGATATGCGGCATCGCGCGGCGCCAGTGCGGGTGCATGCGGTCCCGGCGCGGCTCAGTTCGCCAGCCAGCGCTGCAGCCAGGCCTGCACCGTGTCGTGCCACTGCACGCTGTTCTGCGGCTTGAGCACCCAGTGGTTCTCGTCCGGGAACATCAGCAGCTGGCTGGGAATGTCGCGGCGCTGCAACGCGGTGAACGTGGCGATGCCCTGCTCGGGCGGCACGCGGTAGTCCTTCTCGCCGTGGATCACCAGCATCGGCGTCTTCCACTGCGTGACGTGGTTGGCCGGATTGTGCTTTTCATAATTCGCCGGGTCGACGAAATACGGCGCGCCGTGCTCCCACTCGTCGAACCACAGCTCTTCGGTGGTGTAGTACATGCTGCGGTTGTCGAAGATGCCGTCGTGGTTGACCAGCGCCTTGAAGGCGTCCGGCCAGTTGCCGGCGATCCAGTTGATCATGAAGCCGCCGTAGCTGGCGCCCAGCGCGGCGGCGCGATTGCCGTCGAGGAAATCGTAGGTCTTGAGCGCATGCGCCCAGCCCTTCTGCAGATCCACCAGCGGCTTGCCGCCCCAGTCGAGCCGGATCGCGTCGGTGAAGGCCTGGCCGTAGCCGGTGGAGCCGTGGAAGTCGATGAACACCACCGCATAGCCCCAGCCCGAATACACCGCCGGATTCCAGCGGTAATGCCAGTCATTGCCCATGCTGCCCTGCGGGCCGCCATGGATGATGAAGGCGACCGGGTACTTCCTGCCCTTGCGGTAGTTCCACGGCTTCATCACGTAGCCGTGCACGGTCTCGTCGTTCCAGCCGGGAAACGAGAACTGCTCGTAGTCGCCGAAACGCACGCCGGCCAGCGCCTCGGTGTTGTGCCGGGTCAGGCGCTGCGGCGTGCCGCCGGCGAGCGGGATCTGGTGCAGGTCGACCGGCGCGGTCAGCGTGTCGAAGCCGTAGACGATGCGCTCGCGGCCGACGGTGAAGCCGGCGACATGGCCGGCGCCGGTGAGTGCGCGCGCCGTGCCGCTGGCGATGTCGATGGCAAACAGCTTGTGGTCGCCGACATCGTCGGCGAGCGTGTACAGGGTCTTGCCGTCGTGGGAAAACGCCAGGCCGTCCGCCGAGCGATCCCACTCGGGGGCGACTTCGCGCGTGTCGCCGGTGGTCAGGTCGCGCAGCATGATGGCGAGGCGGTCGGCTTCGTAGCCGGGGCGCTTCATCGCGCGCCAGGCCAGGTAACGCCCGTCCGGCGAGAACACCGGCCCGATATCGACCGCTTCATTGAGCGGCGTGAGCTTCTTGGGCGCGGCCGAACCATCCGCCGGCACCCACCACAGATCGAGATTCGTGCTCCAGGGCTCGCTGCGGCCGGCGATGCGCGCGGTGAACACCAGATGCTTGCCGTCGGGCGAGAACGTGTACTCGGAGGCGTCGCCGAAGGGCTTGGACGGCGCATCGCCATCGATGCCCTGGGTCACGTGCACCGGGTTGTGCGCGCGGCCGTCGGCGTCGAGCGTGAGCGTGAACAGCTGCGCGCGGGTGCCGTCCTTCCAGGTATCCCAGTGGCGGATGAACAGCTTGTCGAAGCGCATCCCGCTCTGCTTGCTCGCCGCGCGTGCGTCGAGGCGCTGCTTGCTGCAGTTCAGATCGGCGCAGTCGGGAAACACCTCGAGCGACACGGCGATGCGCGTGTTGTCCGCCGACAGCGCGAAGTTGCTGACCGACAGCGGCAGGTCGGTGACCGGCTTGGCGTCGCCGCCTTCGAGATCGATGCGCCAGACCTGCGAGGCGCCGCTGCGCGTCGACAGGAAGTAGATCCAGCGCCCGTCCGCGGACCAGCGCGCATCGCTGTGATTGCCCTGGGCGCGGGTGAGCTGGCGGGTCTGCGCGGAGGCCAGATCCAGCAGCCACAGATCGGTCACGCCCTTGTTGGCGTCGTAGTCTGTGCGCCGCAGCGTGTAGACGACGGTCCTGCCGTCGGGCGCGAGCTGCGGATCGGAGACGCGCTCCAGCCGCACCAGGTCGGCGGCGCTGAACGGGCGGGGGCTGGTCGGGCTTGGGCTGGACATGGCGGTGGTGGTGGCAAGCGCCAGCAGCGCGCCCGCGAGCAGGGATTTCATCGACAACGGCTCCAGAAGCAAAGGCGGCATGGTAATCGCATCGCCGGCCGGACGGGCTGAGGGGAAAGCCTCAGCGGCGCGGTGCCGGCCTTGCCTATACTCGCGCGTTTTCAGAATGATCAGGGGCATCATGACCACGAGCGCCGCGCGTGCGGGCGATTTCCTCGGCCACCCGAAGGGCCTGTACGTCTGTTTCTTCACCGAGATGTGGGAGCGCTTCTCCTTCTACGGCATGAAGGCCCTGCTGCTGCTCTACATCCTCAAATACCATCTGTTCGGCGACGACGCCGGCTACGACCTGCTCGGCGCCTACGGCGGTCTGGTCTACGCCGTGCCGGTGATCGGCGGCCTGCTCGCCGACCGCTATCTGGGCATGCGCAAGGCGGTCGTGTTCGGTGGCGTGCTGCTGGTGCTCGGTCACCTCGGCATGGCCTTTGAGGGCGAGCAGGCGCGCCTCGTCGATGGCGTGGTCGTGCGCGACGACGCGGCGCTGCAGGTGTTCTACCTGTCGCTGGCGCTGATCATCATGGGCGTGGGCTTTCTCAAGCCCAACATCTCGACGATCGTCGGCAAGCTGTATCCGGACAATGATCCGCGCCGCGACTCGGGCTTCACCGTGTTCTACGCCGGGATCAATGTCGGCGCGCTGTTCGCGAGCCTGATCTGTGCCTACCTGGGCGAAACCTTCGGCTGGAAATACGGCTTTGGCGCGGCCGGGATCGGCATGGTCGCGGGCCTGGGCGTGTTCCTGTGGGGGCAGAAATACCTCGAGGGTCACGCCGAGCCCCGCGATCCGGACAAGCTGCGTGAACGCGTTGCCGGCCTGCCGCGCGAGTGGCTGATCTATCTCGGCGGTGCCGCTGGCGTGGTCGTGGTCTGGCAGCTGATCCAGCGCACCTGGACCGTGCACGGGGCGATGCACCTGATCGCGCTGGCGTTCGGACTCTGGTTCGTCTGGTTCCTGTGGGCCCGATGCAGCGCGGCCGAGCGCGGGCAGATGCTGTCGCTGGTGGTGCTGATTCTGGCGGTGCTGGTGTTTTTCACCCTGTACGAGCAGACCTATGGCTCGTGGATCACCTTCACTGACCGGCTGCTGACCAAGGATCTGTTCGGCCTGACCAATGCCGATGCGTCGGCGACGCTGCCATGGGCGGTGTTCGCGCTTGCCGCCAGCCCGGCGCTGATGGTCGCGGCGCTGATGGCGGCGGATCGCGGTCGTCGCGGCATGGCGCACGCGATGGTGGGCATTATGGTCGTCGGCCTGGTGCTGTCACTGGCGCGCGACGTGGTGCTGGTGCCGCAGACCGCCGGCTCGCTGACCTTCCTCGGCGCCTTCTTCATCGTCGCGCTGGCGCCGGTGTTCGCCTGGCTGTGGCCGTGGCTGGACCGCCGCGGGCTCAATCCGAGCACGCCGCTGAAGATGGCGATCGGCCTGGCGGTGGCGGGGCTGTCGTTCCTGCCGCTGATCGCCGCGGCGCAGAGTGCCGCGGATGGCGCGATGGCCAGCGTCTGGTGGCTGGTGCTGGCCTACGCGCTGCTCGAAATCGGCGAGGTCTGCCTGTCGCCGATCGGCCTGTCGGCGGTGACCACGCTCTCGGTTGCACGCGTCGTCGGCGTGATGATGGGCGCGTTCTGGCTCGCCACCGCGTACTCCGAAGTGCTCGCCGCGCAGTTCGGCAAGCTGGCATCGATCGAGATTCCCGAAGGCGCCGTCCTCGACATGGCCGCCGCCGCGGTCAAGTACGAGGGCCTGTTCGCGACGATGGTCTGGATCGGCCTGGGCGCAGGCGCGCTCGTCCTGCTGCTGACGCCGCTGCTCAAGCGCGGCATGCACGGAGTCAAGTAGACCGCGGTCTCTGTCGCGTCAGCGCGCGCCGCAGCAGTCCCGGCAGCAAGCCCAGGCTGAACAGCAGGCTCGGGTTCAG
>JBFHQK010000226.1:0-4581 GCA_041592255.1 Fontimonas sp. | reverse complement strand
GACCAAGTACCGCGGCGATTTCGAAAAGCGCTTCAAGGCGGTGATCCACGAGCTGCAGAAGCGTCCGGGCTCGGTCGTGTTCATCGACGAGATCCACATGATCATCGGTGCCGGCGCCGCCAGCGGCGGCGTGATGGACGCCTCCAACCTGCTCAAGCCGCTGCTGGCCTCCGGACAGATCCGCTGCATCGGCTCGACGACGTATCAGGAATATCGCGGCATCTTCGAGAAGGACCGTGCGCTGGCACGCCGCTTCCAGAAGATCGATGTCGGTGAACCGACCGTCGACGACACGGTGCGCATTCTCGAAGGTCTGCGCGCACGCTTCGAGGATCACCACCAGGTGCAGTTCACCCGCGGCGCGCTGCGTTCGGCGGTGGAGCTGTCGGCGCGGCACATCACCGACCGGCACCTGCCCGACAAGGCGATCGACGTCATCGACGAGGCCGCGGCGCGTCTGCGGCTGCTGCCCGAATCGAAGCGGCGCAAGACCGTGCAGGTGCGCGATATCGAGGAAACCGTGGCGCGCATCGCGCGGATTCCGCCCAAGAGCGTATCGGCGAACGACCGGGACCGGCTGGCCAACCTCGAGCGCGATCTCAAGCTCGTGATCTTCGGCCAGGACGCCGCGATCGATCAGCTGACGGCGTGCATCAAGCTGGCGCGCTCGGGGCTGGGCAACCCGGAAAAGCCGATTGGATCCTTCCTGCTGGCCGGGCCCACGGGCGTGGGCAAGACCGAAGTCACGCGCCAGCTGGCGCAGCTGCTCGGTATCGAGTTGATCCGGTTCGACATGTCCGAGTACATGGACCGGCACACGGTCTCGCGCCTGATCGGCGCGCCGCCCGGTTATGTCGGGTTCGATCAGGGCGGACTGCTGACCGAGGCGGTGATCAAGCACCCGCACTCGGTGGTGCTGCTCGACGAGATCGAAAAGGCGCATCCGGACGTGTTCAACCTGCTGCTGCAGGTCATGGATCACGGCAAGCTGACCGACAACAACGGTCGCCAGGCTGATTTCCGCAACGTCATCGTGGTGATGACCACCAATGCCGGCGCCGAGGAGTCGTCACGGCGCTCGATGGGATTCGCCGAGCAGAATCACCAGACCGATGCGATGGAAGTCATCCGGCGGATGTTCACACCGGAGTTCCGCAACCGGCTTGATGCGATCGTTCAGTTCGCCGCGCTGGGCCAGGCCGAAGTGTTGCGCGTCGTCGACAAGTTCCTGCTGCAGCTCGAGGAGCAGCTGGGTGCAAAGGGCGTGCAGCTGGAGATCGACGAGGCGGCACGGCTGTGGATCGCGGCGCGCGGCTACGACCCGAAGATGGGCGCGCGACCGATGGCGCGCATCATCCAGGAAAACCTCAAGCGGCCGCTGGCCGAGGAACTGTTGTTCGGCAAGCTGGCCAACGGCGGACGCGCGCATGTGGGACTCGACGAGCACGGTCAGCTGCAGTTCGACCTCGAGGGCCGCGAGAAGGCGTCGCAACTCGAACCGGTCTGAGAGGCCGGCGGCTGCGCAAAACGACACAGCCCGCGATCGCGGGCTGTGTCGTTTCTCGGTTCAGGCCTGCGCGGACCCGTGGATCCGGCGGTGCCAGGCCGTCATTTGTCGCGAAACGTGATGCGTCCCTTGCTCAGGTCGTAGGGCGTCAGCTGAACGGTGACCTTGTCGCCCGTGAGGATGCGGATGTAATGCTTGCGCATCCGGCCGGAGATATGGGCGATCACGAGGTGCCCGTTCTCAAGCTTCACGCGAAAGGTTGTGTTGGGCAGTGTTTCCACCACGACCCCGTTCATTTCAATGTGATCTTCCTTTGCCATACGCCTCGCCGCCCATAAGAGGCGTGCATTATTGGAGGGGGCGTCAAATGTTTCAACCGGCGCGGCGTGCCGGGTGTCCGGTTTCACTGCGGCATGGATGCCGCCGGATCGAGCGCCTCCCAGCCACGCGGACCCAACGCTTCCAGGGGACGGAAGCGCTGCTTGTAGGCCATTTTCCGGCTCTCGCGCACCCAGTAGCCCAGGTACAGGTGGTCGAGGCCGTGTTCGCGTGCATGCGCGATCTGGTGCAGGACGGCGAGCGTTCCCAGGCCGCGCGCGGCGGCTGCGGGATCGAAAAAGGTGTAGACCGCCGACAGGGCCAGCGGCAGGTGGTCGACCACGGCGACGCTGATCAGCTTGCCGTGCGCGCGGAAGCACCAGTAGCGCACCGGCACCCATGGGCATTCCAGAAAGCTGAGAAAGGCATTGCGGTCATGCGGATCCATGCCGCCGTCGGCGTGGCGGCCGAGCAGGTAACTGCGGTACAGCGCGTAGTGCTCGTCGCCGAGTGCCGGCTCGAAGCTCAGCTGCAGGTCGGTGTTGGCCTCGAGGCAGCGGCGCTGCGAGCGATCCGGACGGAACTGCGCCACGGGAAGCCGCACCGGCACGCAGCGGGCGCAGTCGCGGCAGTGCGGGCGGTAGACGTGGCCGCCGCTGCGGCGGAACCCCATCTCGAGCAGGCGTTGATAGCGGGGCGCGTTGAGCGTCCACTCCGGGTCGACGAAGGCGCTGCGCGCGGCGCGCCCGGGAATGTAGCCGCAGGCATGTTCCGCGCTCAGGTACAGCCGGACGGGCTGCACGTCATTCATGGCGGCAGGTGCGCCGGCGCGCGGGGCACGTCGATCTCGAAGGTCCACGGCGCGGGGCGCCGCGGCTGCTCCACGGCCGGCGCGAGGCGGTGCAGGAAGTCGTTGCGGCGGATGTCGACCGCCCCCAGCGTGGCCAAGTGCGGCGAGCTGACCTGGCAGTCGATCAGCTCGAAATGCCAGGCGACGAGTTGCCGGCACAACCAGTACAGCGCGATCTTCGAGCCGTTGTCGGCGTGGGAGAACATCGACTCGCCGAAGAAGACATTGCCGATGGCGACGCCATACAGCCCGCCGATCAGCGTCCCGTCCCGCCAGACCTCGCTGCTATGTGCATAGCCGTGCGCATGCAGCTGGCGATAGGCGCGGCGCATGTCGTCGCCCAGCCAGGTGCCGTGATTGGTGCCGCGCGGGCCGGCGCAGGCCTCGACGACCGCGCCGAAGGCTCGGTCCAGGGTCACCGCAAAGTCGTCGCGCGCAACCGCGCGGCGCAGTGAGCGGGACACGTGCAGGCTCGCCGGCAGCAGCACCGCGCGCGGATCGGGACACCACCACAGGATCGGCTCGTCGGGGTTGTACCAGGGAAAGATGCCCTGCGCGTAGGCCCGCAGCAGCCGCGCGGGGGACAGGTCGCCGCCGATGGCCAGCAGCCCATTGGGCTCGCGCATCGCCAGATGCGCTGGCGGGAAGGGCTGGTGCGGATTGCGCGGATCCAGCCAGTGGAGGCGGACGGGGCTATCCATGTCGGCGGACGGTTCGGCGATGGACGCAGCATACTGCAGCCGCCGCCCCGCGGCCCGCGGCGACCGAGCCGCTGGTCGCCCGGCCGCCGACGGATGTCGCGGCGTGCTGCGCCGGGTTCAGTGGAAGGTCGGTCCCACCGCGGGCACGTCGCGCAGCGCCCACTGCACGACGGCGTCGTGCTCAAAGCGCGTGATCGGCTCGCCGTCGACCGGCGGACCGGTGTCGCTGAGCCGGCCGTCGTCGTCGAAATGGATGCGCGCGCCCGCGGTCTGCACCCGCAACTCGCCGCTTTCGCTGGTGTCTTCGAGCGTCAGCTGCACGTAGCGCAGATCGTGACCCGCGAATTCGGGCAGGCAGTCGGCGCCGGCCGCAATCAACGCCGCCTGTTCGGGCGTGAATTCACGAATGCCGCCTTCCGGGGTAAGGACGAAATGTCGCGTCTGCGTCGCCATAGTGTGCTCTCGTGGCTGGTCCTGTTCAGTTTGACCTGATCCGTATATGAAGGTTTTCGGCAGCGTTTCAAGATGGTTGAGGGGCTGCGGTGCGCGCAGCCGCCTTGGTTATACTCCGCGCATTCGACGGTCCTCACCGAATGCTCAGTTCCCGAAGCAAGTCCCACGCCGCGGACGCGGCGGTGGGCCCCAGCTGGCTTGAAAGACTGCCCCGCGAGGCGGCGATGCTGGCCTGCCTGGGCTTGTCGCTGTTCCTGCTGGTCACCCTGGTCAGCTTCCACCCGAATGATCCGGGCTGGTCTTCCTCCGGCACCGGCGAGCCGGTGCACAACCTTGCGGGTGCGGCGGGCGCCTGGATTGCGGACGTGCTGCTGTCGCTGTGCGGCTATGTCGCGTTCCTGCTGCCCTGGGCGGTGCTGCTGATCGGGTTGCGCATCTTTCGCAGCACCACCGACGAGGATGCCGGGGTGCCGCGGGGAGTGCGCGCCGCGGCGTGGCTGCTGCTGCTGGCCAGCCTGTCGGCGCTGGCGTCGCTGCATGTCGGCAGCGCGCCGGCATGGGCGCCGCAAGGGGGCGGTGGCATTGCCGGCAAGGCACTGTCCGACGCCCTGGTCGCGGTGCTGAGCAGCTTTGGCGCGAGCCTGGTGCTGCTGACGCTGGCGATTGCGGCCGCACCGCTGGCGCTGGTTTTCTCCTGGCTGCAGGTCGTCGACCGTCTCGGTGCCCTGGCTGTTGGCCTGGTGCAGCAGCAG
>JBFHQK010000225.1:0-4590 GCA_041592255.1 Fontimonas sp. | reverse complement strand
TGTTGATGGCGGCCACCCTGGGCGCCGCCGGTACCGCGCAGGCCGACTGGCCGGCGCTCGAAGCCCTGCAAGCCCAGCGCGGTGCGCGGGTGACCGCCGCGGCCATCGACCTCGATACCGGGCGGACCCTGCAGGCGCTCAACGCCGACACCCGGCTGACACCGGCATCGCTGAGCAAGCTGGTGCTGGCCGCTGCCGCACTCGAAACCTGGCCGGTCGACAAGACCTTCGCGACCCGGGTCGTTGCCGCCTCGCCGATTGCCGACGGCCGTCTCGACGGCGATCTCATCGTCTACAGCGAGGGCGACGCCACCTTCGACCATCAGTCGCTGTGGTTTCTCGCCGCGCAGGTGCGGCAGTCCGGGCTGCGCCACGTCGCCGGCGATCTGGTCGTCAAGGCGTCGCCGTTCGGACTGCTGGACTGCGAGACCAAGGACCGCTGCGACGCGCTCAAGCGCAGCCACACCGCCTACGACGCGCCGCTGTCGGCGTTTGGCGTCGATTACGGCACCTGGTGCGTGGATGTGACCCCGGCCACCCCCGGCAGCGCGGCACAGGTGCAGAGTTGCGCCGCGGTTGAGGTGCCGATTCCGCTGCAAGGCATGATCCAGACCAGTCAGGGGCGGCGCAGCACCTGGCTGTGGCTGGACCGCGTCACCCGGCCGGCCAGCGAGGCGCTGGTGATGGGCGGCGACATCCGCGTCGGCAGTGCGGGCACGCGCCTGTACCGCTCGATGGCCGATCCGGCGCTGGGCGCGGGCCTGCTGCTGCGCCAGGTGCTCGGCGAACTGGGCGTGCAGGTCGACGGCGCGGCCAAGGTGAGCGCCGGCGCGATCCCGCGCAAGGCGGTGCGCCTGGCGGAGGTGGAAAGCGCGCCACTGCGCGAGCAGATCGGCGACCTGTTGCGCTACTCCAACAACTACATTTCCGACGTGCTGACGCTGGCAATGGCCGCCGAGCGCACGCCCGAGCCGGTGACCACGCTGGCCGACGCCGCGCGCCCGCTCGCCGACCTGGTGCTGCGCGCACGCGCCGCCGCCGGCTATCCCACCGCCAGCGACGCCGCCGATCGTCCACAACTGTTCAGCGGCAGCGGCCTGACGCCGGAGAACCAGCTGTCGGCGCAGGACCTGGTCGCGCTGCTGCGCCAGCAATACCGCAGCGCGCAGACCTTTCCGGCGTTCTACGGCGGCCTGGTCGTGCCCGGCCAGGCGCCGAATGCGTACATGCGCACCGGCAGCCCCGCGTGGCAGGACCGCGTCGCACTCAAGACCGGCACGCTGAGCGAGCCGCACAGCGCGTTTGGCACCGCCGGCTATCTGCGCAAGCAGGACGGCGGCTGGATCGCCTTTGCCGCGCTGGTCAACGGCGCCTCGGCGCGCCGGTCGGTGCCGATGCGCGATTCCCTGGCGGCGATCCGCAAGGACGTCGACCGGCTGCTGGCGCAGTACTGACCCACGCCGGCGCCAGCCGGCGTGGGCACCCGCTCAGAGCAGGACGGCCGATGCGGCGATCAGGCCGATCGCGCTCCAGTACGTCGCCAGAATCAGGCCCTGCGCGGCCGGATACGGGCCGACGAACTTGCGCGCGCCGAGCGCCGAGTCGGAGATCACGAACAAGGCCGCGCCGGTGAGCGCCAGCAGCGCGCCGGTATTCTCCAGCGCGACGAAACGGATCGAGGCCGTGACCGCAAGCCCGACCAGTGCCGCGCCGTAGAGCAGCACCGGCAGCTTGAGCAGACCGGCGCGCGGCAGCAGCAGCAGCGACAGCACGACGCCGTAGACGACAAAGCCGGCCGCCCACCACGGCATCGCGCTCGGATCCAGACCGTGCACGAACGCCCACATGAACACCACGTGCGCGGCCAGGAAGCTCGACAGCCCGCCGATGAACGCAAGATTGCCCTCGAACATCAGACACACGTCGCCGGCCAGCGACAGCAGCAGCCCGATCAGGATCAGCTCGCGGTAGGCGGACGCCGGCGCCTGCCAGGCGATGACGGCGATCAGGATCGTGGTCAGCGGTTTGAGCAGGTAGAAAACCGCCGGCTTGGTCTCGCTCCAGTCGGCCATGATCGCCAGCACACCGCTCGCGCCAGCGGCCACACTCAGTCCCATCAACATCGCATTCCCTCATGTTTTTCGGCGCGTAGAGTAGAGTCCCGCCGCGCCGCCCGCAAAGCGTCGCCTACCCCGGAGCCCGCCGATGGACAGGATCATCAAGACCGACGCGCAGTGGCGCGCCCAGCTGACCGAGGAACAGTACCGCGTCACCCGTCGCGGCGGCACCGAATGCGCCTTCACCGGTGCGCTCTGGGATGATCATCGCGACGGCGTGTTCCACTGCGTGTGCTGCGCACTGCCGCTGTTCGATTCGGCGACCAAGTTCGAATCCGGCAGCGGCTGGCCGAGCTTCTTCGATCCCGCGCACAACGATCATGTCGTCCGCCACGAGGACCTCAGCCACGGCATGCGGCGCATCGAGGTGCGCTGCGCGCGCTGCGATGCGCACCTGGGGCATGTCTTTACCGACGGGCCGCGGCCGACCGGCCTGCGCTACTGCATCAATTCGGCGGCCCTGCGCTTCCAGCCGCGCGGCTGAGCTGCAGGATCAGTCCGGCAGCACCTTGCCCGGATTGAGGATGTGGTGGGGATCGAGCGCGCGCTTGATCTCGCGCATCAGCCGCAGCGCCACCGGCGACTTGTAGCGCGCCAGTTCGTCGCGCTTGAGCTGGCCGATGCCGTGTTCGGCAGAGATCGATCCCTGCAGGCCGTCGACCAGATCGTGCACCACGCGGTTGCAGCGTTCCCACTGCGCCAGGAAGCCGGCGCGGTCCGCATCCACCGGCTGCGACACATTGAAATGGATGTTGCCGTCGCCCAGATGGCCGAAGGCGCAGACGCGCGCGCCCGGCAGCGCGGCTTCGACCGCGCGCGTGGCCTGGGCGAGAAACGCCGGCACCTGCGCCACCGCCACCGAGACGTCGTGCTTGATGCTGCCGCCTTCGTGCTTCTGCGCTTCCGGAATGCTTTCGCGCAGACGCCAGAAGGCCTGCGCCTGCGCACGCGAGCTGGCGATGGCCGCATCGCTGATCGTGCCGGCGTCCAGCGCCGACTCGAGCGCGGATTCGAACAGGCCGCGCAGCGCACCGTCGCTGTGACCACCGGCGAGCTCGACCAGCAGGTACCAGGGCGCCGGCTGCGCGAACGGATCGCGGCAGCCGGGAACATGCCGGACCGCGAGGCTGACGGAAAACGCCGACATCAGCTCGCAGGCGGTGACGCGGCTGTCGCTGGCCGCCTGCAGCTGACGCAGCAGCCGCACCGCGTCCTCCGGCGTCCGCAGCGCGACGATCGCGGTCTGCACGTCGCCAGGTTGCGGAAACAGCCGCAGCACCGCCGCGGTGATGATCCCCAGGGTGCCTTCGGAGCCGACGAACAGGTCGCGCAGGTCGTAGCCGGTGTTGTCCTTCTTCAGCGCGCTCAAGCCGTTCCAGACCGCACCGTCGGCGAGCACCACCTCCAGACCCAGCGTCAGCTCGCGCGCCACGCCGTAGCGCAGCGCGTTGGTGCCGCCGGCGTTGGTCGCCAGATTGCCGCCAATCTGACAGCTGCCCTCGGCCGCGAGGCTCAGCGGAAACAGGCAGCCGGCGGCGGCGGCAGCGGCCTGCACGTCGGCGAGGATGCAGCCGGCCTCAGCGGTGAGCGTGAAGTTGACCGCATCGATGCTGCGGATGCGGTTCATGCGGCGCAGGCTCAGCACAATCTGATCGCCATGCGCGTCGGGCGCAGCGCCGCCGCACAGGCCGGTGTTGCCGCCCTGCGGCACCACGCCCAGGCGCGCGGCATTGCACACCGCCAGCACGCGCGACACCTCGGCGGTGTCCGCCGGGCAGACCACCGCGGCGGCGCGCCCGCGGAACAGCCCGCGCATCTCGTCCAGATACGGCGCCATGCGCGCGGCATCGTCGATCCAGCCGGCGTCGCCGACGAGTCGGCGGATGTCTTCGAGCACGGTGTTCATCGGTGCGCCCATTTCACCACAGCCGCGGCGCCGGCATGCGCGCCGCGTTGCCGGCGTCTGGTGCGCACGGTAACGTGCACAGCCATGCACCGCACTGGATCGAGTCCGTCCGCCTCGCAAGGCCTGGCTTGCCCCGCACCGTCGCGCGCGCGGCGCCGGCCGGCTCATGCCGCCGATGGAAGCCGTTGAGCCGGTGGTGATTGCGCCCAGCGCGCTGCGGCGCGCGCCGCTGCGCGTGCTGACGCTGAACATCCAGGTCGGCATGCCGACCGCGCATTACGGCCATTACCTCACCGGCGCCTGGCGCCACGTGCTGCCGTCGAAGAGCGTGCGCCACAACCTCGACCGCATCGCCGAGCTGGCGGCGGACTTCGACGTGGTCGCGCTGCAGGAGGCCGACGCCGGCAGCCTGCGCACCGGCCAGATCAACCAGATCGAGTACCTCGCGCGGCGCGCCGGCTTTGCGCACTGGCGCGCGGCGATCAACCGCAATCTCGGCCCGTTCGCCCAGCACGCGCTGGGCTTCCTGTCGCGCCACGCGCTGCACGATGTGCGCCATCACCCCCT
>JBFHQK010000224.1:0-4597 GCA_041592255.1 Fontimonas sp. | reverse complement strand
TGACCTACGTGTTCGGCGCCTGGGGCAATCCCGGCAAGACCCCGTTCAGCGCCGCGCAGGTCGCCGAGCGGCGCGCGCAGAGCGGCAGCGCCGACCGTGCCGGCGGCCAGCCGCACCCCGGCACCACCGCGGCCGAGATGGAGTACCAGGCCGGCGGTTCGCCGGTGGCCGATGCGCGGCAGCTGGTGTCGCCCGGCGCCCCGGCGATGAACGACGCCGAGTTTGCGCGTTCGCAGCAGCTCTACTTCGAGCGCTGCGCCGGCTGCCACGGCGTGCTGCGCAAGGGCGCAACCGGCAAGCCGCTGACGCCCGACATCACGCAGAAGAAGGGCACGGACTACCTCAAGGCGCTGATCACCTACGGCTCGCCGGCGGGCATGCCCAACTGGGGCACGTCCGGCGAGCTCAGCGAGGCCGAAGTCGATGCGATGGCGCGCTTCCTCCAGCACGAGCCGCCGGCGCCGCCGGAGTGGGGCCTGGCGGAGATGAAGAACACCTGGAAGGTGCTGGTGCCGCCGGAGAAGCGGCCGACCAAGAAGCTCAACAAGATCAACACCGACAACATCTTCGCGGTGACGCTGCGTGACGCCGGCAAGGTCGCGCTGATTGACGGCGACACCAAGAAGCCGGTGGCGATCATCCCGACCGGCTATGCGGTGCACATCTCGCGGCTGTCGCACTCCGGCCGTTATGTCTACACCATTGGCCGCGACGGTCGCGTCGACCTGATTGACCTGTGGATGAATCCGCCGCAGCGCGTGGCCGAGATCAAGATCGGTCTCGAGGCGCGTTCGGTCGAGACCTCGAAGTACAAGGGCTACGAGGACAAGATCGCGATCGCCGGCGCCTACTGGCCGCCGCACTACGTGCTGATGGACGGCCTGACGCTGGAGCCGAAGAAGGTGGTCTCGACCCGCGGCACCACGGTCGACACCCAGGAATACCATCCGGAACCGCGCGTGGCCGCCATCGTCGCCTCGCACGAGCACCCGGACTTCATCATCAACGTCAAGGAGCTGGGCAAGATCCTGATGGTGAACTACAGCAATCTGGATGCGCTGACGACGACCACGATCGAGGCGGCGCGCTTCCTCCACGATGGCGGCTGGGATGCGACCAAGCGCTACTTCCTGACCGCGGCCAACCAGGCCGACAAGATCGCGGTGGTGGATTCGCGCGAGCGCAAGCTGGCGGCGCTGGTCGACGTCGATCGCATCCCGCATCCGGGGCGCGGCGCCAACCTGATCGACCCGCAGTTCGGCCCGGTGTGGGTGACCAGCGCGCTGGGCAACGAGAACGTGACCTTCATCGGCACCGATCCGGAGCGGCATCCGCAGCACGCGTGGAAAGTCGTGCGCGTGCTCAAGGGGCAGGGCGGCGGCTCGCTGTTCGTCAAGACCCATCCGAAGTCGCGCAACCTGTGGGTCGACACGCCGCTCAATCCCGAGGAGAAGATCGCGCAGTCGGTGGCGGTGTTCGATATCGACAAGCTCGACGCCGGCTTCACCACGCTGCCGATCGCGGACTGGGCCAAGCTCGGCCCCGGTCCCAAGCGCATCACCCAGCCCGAGTACAACGCCGCCGGCGATGAAGTCTGGTTCTCGGTGTGGAGCGGCAAGGAGGAGCAGTCGGCGATCGTCGTCGTCGACGACCGCACGCGCAAGCTGAAGAAGGTGATCAAGGGCAAGGACATCATCACCCCGACCGGCAAGTTCAACGTCTATAACACGGTCAATGACGTCTACTGAGCGATCCCGGCGGCTGCCGGCGCCACGTCCTGCGTGTGCGCTGGCTGTGCTCCTGCTGCTGGCGGCCGCTACGGCCAGCGCCGCGGACGCCGATGCGGAGCCGGTGCAGCTCGAACCGGTGGTCGTCGTCGCCACGCGGCATCCCGGTGAGGTCTGGGACGTGGCCGCGTCGGTCACGGTGCTCAGCGCCGAAACCGCGCAGGCCGAGCTGGCCAGCGATCTGCGCGACCTGTTCCGCTACCAGCCGGCGATCCAGGTCGACGGCGGCGGCACCCGCTTCGGCGACAGCGGCTTTCGCATCCGCGGGCTGGGCGGCAACCGCGTGCTGACGCTGATCGACGGCATCCCGGTCGCCGAACGCTTCAGCGTCGGTTCGTATGCCGACAGCGGCCGCGATTACGCCGACCTCGGGCTGGTGCGCGAGGTCGAGGTGCTGCGCGGCCCGGCGTCCAGCCTCTACGGCAGCCGCGCGCTCGGCGGCGTGGTCGCGATTGAAACCCTCGATCCCGAGGACCTGCTCGGGCGCGGGGTCATGGGCGGACGCGTGCAGGGCCTGTTCGCCGGCGACCGCGACCAGCTCGGCGCGTCGGCGGCGCTGGCCTGGGGGCAGACCGATGCCGGCGTGCTGCTCGCCGCCACCCGCCGCCAGGGCCACGAACTCGACGCCGCCGATGCCGACACCGTCGATCCGCAGCGCTGGCACCGCGAGTCGCTGCTGGCCAAGTCGACGCTTGCCACCGGCGCCGGCACGCTGCGGCTGCTCGCCGACTACAGCCAGGCGCAGCGCGACACCGAGGTGCGCACGCTCCTCGGCCAGGGACGCTTCAGCAATACCACGGCGCTGAGCGCCGACGACGCCCAGGACGCCTGGCGCGCCGGCGCCAGCTTCGAACAGGCCGCAACCGGTGGCCGGCGCGTGCTCTGGCGTGCCTACGCGACCCGGGCGTGGCTGACCCAGGACACTGACGAGTACCGTCAGCGCGCCAACCCGCCGCTGCGGCAGCAGCGCCGGTTCGAGTTCAGCCAGCGTACCGCCGGGCTGGGCGTCGACGTGCGCCAGCCGCTGCCGTGGCGCGACCGCGAGCAGATCCTGGGCTACGGCATCGAGGCCGCCGCCGGGCGTCTGCAGGAAGGTCGCGACGCGCGGCAGACCAATCTCAATGACGGCAGTCAGACCACGGTGCTGCTCGGCGAGTCGTTTCCGCGCCGCGACTTCCCCAACACCGACACGCTCGATCTGGGTGCCTACGCCAGTGCCGAACTGCGCGCGCCGGGTACGGCGCTCACCGTGCTGCCCGGGCTGCGCTACGACTATTACCGCCTCGATGCGCGTCCGGATGCACGCTTCGACAGCGGCTCGCCGCGGGTGGCCGTGACCGATCTGAGCAATGACGCGTGGACCCCGCGACTGGGCCTGCTCTACCCGCTGGGGTCGAATCTGCGCGGCTTTGCGCAGTACACGCGCGGCTTCCGCGCGCCGCCGGCCTTCGACGTCAATCTCGGTCTCGACCTGCCCACCGTCAACGCGCGTGCGCTGCCCAACCCCGATCTCGATCCCGAGCACAGCGACGCCGTCGAGCTGGGTCTGCGTCACCGCAGCCACCATGCCCAGGCTGAACTGAGCCTGTTCGAGACCCGCTACCGCGATTTCATTCTCAGCAACGGCTTCATCGGCACCGAGCCGGGCACCGGCACGCGCCTGTTCCAGTCGCGCAACGTCGAACGCGCACTGATCCGCGGACTGGAGCTGCGCTGGCGCCAGGATCTGGCGGCCATCGGCGTGCCCGGCTGGAGCGCCGAACTCGCCGGCGCCTGGCTGCGTGGCGAAAACCGCGACACCGACCAGCCGCTGCCGGGTGTCGAGCCGGCCAAGCTGGTCCTCGGGCTCGACCGCAGCACCGCGCGCGGCGCGCTGCGCCTGCGCCTGACCGCGGTGGATGATCGCGACGAGGTCGACGACAGCGGCACGCCCCAGTTCCAGGCCCCGGGGTACGCGGTGCTCGACCTGCTCGGCGAGCTGCGTCCGGCGCCGCGGCTGGCGCTGCGGGCCGGCCTGTTCAACGCGCTCGACCGCCGCTACTGGGCGTGGTCCGACGTCTACGGCCGTCCCGCCAGCGATCCGCAGCTGGCCGCGCTTGCCCGCGCCGGGCGCTACCTGAGTGTGAGTGCCGCGTACACGTTCTGAGCCGGCAGCGCCGGCGCGGGATGACAACGGCATGAACGGCATGGTGGGCCCGCTGGGGCTCGAACCCAGGACCGACGGATTATGAGTCCGCTGCTCTAACCGACTGAGCTACAGGCCCCTGCAGAGGAGCCGGCATTGTAGCGGTTTGGCGCCGTCCGGCGCCCGCCCGATGCGCCGCGGTCCCCCCCGCCACGCGCGAACGTTGGGGGGCGGCGGCGCCTGTGCGCGTGCCGGGCGGCGGATGCGGGCTAGAATGGCCTGGGCTGCAAGGCCGGCCAGTGCTGGCTGTGGCCGTTCGCAGAGCGCAAGGAATGACGGTCCGGACCAAGTTCATTGCAGTGATCGTGCTGGTCAATCTCGCCATTGCGGGGGCGGGTGCTTTGATCGTGCCTTCGCTGCGCTCGGACCAGAGCGTCGAGCCGGAATTGCGCGGACGTGCCAACCGGATCTCGATGTCGGTGCTGATGGCGCGCGCGCTCGACGAGGTGCATTACCAGGCGGAGCTGGCGCGCGCGGCGGTGATGTCCGGTGGCGATGCGTCGGCGCCGCTGCGGCGGCTGCGCCAGGAACTCGACGCCATGCTCGGCCAGCTGCAGTTCCTGGCCGGCAGCGACGCGCAGCGCGTCGACGCCCGGCGCCAGCTGCTGATCGAGGGGGGGCGGCC
>JBFHQK010000223.1:0-4627 GCA_041592255.1 Fontimonas sp. | reverse complement strand
GGCTACGACGGCGTCGAGATCATGGGCTCCGAGGGCTACTTCATCAACCAGTTCCTCGTCGAGCACGTCAACAAGCGCACCGACGCCTGGGGCGGATCGTTCGAAAAGCGCATGCGCCTGCCGATCGAGATCGTCTCGCGCGTGCGCGAGGCCGTCGGCAAGGACTTCATCATCATCTATCGCCTGTCGATTCTCGACCTGATTCCCAACGGCCAGACCTGGGACGAGACGATCCGGCTGGCCAAGGCCATCGAGCAGGCCGGCGCGACGATCATCAACAGCGGCATCGGCTGGCACGAGGCGCGTATCCCGACGATCGCGACCTCGGTGCCGCGCGCGGCCTTTGCCTGGGTCACCCACAAGCTGAAGGGTGAAGTCAGCATCCCGGTGTGCACCACCAACCGCATCAACGACCCGGCGGTGGCCGAGCAGATCCTCGCGAGCGGACAGGCGGACATGGTGTCGATGGCGCGCCCGCTGCTCGCCGATCCGGCGTTCGTCAAGAAAGCACGCGAGCGCCGCGCCGACGAGATCAACACCTGCATCGCCTGCAACCAGGCCTGCCTCGACCACACGTTCCAGGCCAAGACCGCTAGCTGCCTGGTCAATCCGCGCGCCTGCCACGAAACCGAGCTGAACTACACGCCGGCAGCGCACAAGAAGCGCATCGCCGTGGTCGGCGCCGGCCCGGCCGGACTCGCCGCCTCGACCGTGCTCGCCGAGCGTGGGCACACGGTCGATTTGTTCGACTCCGCATCTGAGGTCGGCGGCCAGTTCAACCTCGCCAAGCGCATTCCCGGCAAGGAGGAGTTCCACGAGACCCTGCGCTACTTCCGCCGCAAGCTCGAAACCACGGGCGTGAATGTTTATCTGGGCGTGCGCGCAGACGCGCAATACCTGATCGACGCGAATTACGACGAGGTGATTCTCGCCACCGGCGTATCGCCGCGTGATCCGAAGATCCCGGGCCAGGCCGAGCAGCAAAAAGCCGGCAAGGTCCTGACCTACATCGACGTGCTGCGCGACCGCAAGCCGGTCGGCCCGCGCGTGGCGGTGATCGGCGCCGGCGGCATCGGCTTCGACGTGTCCGAGTTCCTCGTCCACGACGGCCATTCGCCGACGCTCGATCTCGACGCCTGGAACCGCGAATGGGGCGTCACCGATCCCGAGTGCGGGCGCAGCGGCCTGACGCGACCCCAGATCACCCCGCCCGCGCGCCAGGTCACGCTGCTGCAGCGCAAGGCCGAGTCGCTGGGCAAGCGCCTGGGCAAGACCACCGGCTGGATCCACCGCGCGCAGCTCAAGATGAAGCAGGTCGAGATGATCGGCGGTGCCAACTACGAGGCCATCGACGATCGCGGCCTGCTGATCAGCTACGGCGAGAAACGCGAAAAGCCGACCCTGCTGGAAGTCGACACCATCGTGCTGTGCACGGGCCAGGAACCGCTGCGCGAACTGCAGGCTCCGCTGGAGGCGGCCGGCATTCCGGTGCACCTGATCGGAGGCGCCGACGTCGCCGCCGAACTCGACGCCAAACGGGCGATCAATCAGGGCTCGCGACTGGCCGCTCGGCTGTAAGCCGGCGGCGTCAGCGCCAGCGTCGCGGCGGGCGGCGCCCGCGACGCAGTTCGAGGAAGCCGCCGGCGAGCCCGCCCAGGTGGGCGAAGTGCGCGACTCCGGACTGGGTGCCGCTGACACCGGCATAGAGTTCGAACAGCGCGTAGAGCGTCACGAACAGCGGCGCCGGCAGCGGGATCGGCGGAAACAGCAGCATTACCCGGCGCTGCGGAAACAGCATCGCGTAGGCCGCCAGCAGGCCGAACAGGCCGCCGGAGGCGCCCACCGTGGGCACCGGCGTCCCGAAAGCGGTGGCGACCAGCTGGGTCGCGGCTGCGGCGAGCACACTAACCGCGTACAGGCGTGCGAAGCGCACCGAGCCCAGCGCGCGCTCGATGTCGCGGCCGAACATCCAGATCCCGAGCATGTTAACGCCCAGGTGCAGCACGCTGCCGTGCAGGAACGCGCTGCTGGCCAGCTGCCACACTTCGAAGCCGGCACCCAGCGGCCACAGCGCGAACTGCCCGATCAGGCCGTCGCGGGCCTGCAGCTGCAGCACGAAGACCGCGATGTTGGCAACCAGCAGCAGCTGCGTCACCGGCGCCGGCCTCATCGGCGGCACCGCATGCGGATCAGGCCGGGCTTGACGCAAACGGCGCGGCCCTGCCGGGCCGCGCCGTCGATACGTCCCATCGCTGTCTTACTTGGTTGCCAGCTTGGACACGTTGGTCGGATCGAAATCGCCAACGGAGAACGAACGCGTCGTCGTCTCGGAATCCTCGTTGTTCGCCGCCATCACCAGATAACGCGCACTCTGCAGATCGTAGACCGTCTCCAGGGCGGGCAGCTGATAGGGCTTGTCGTAGGCGATGACATGGTGGCCTTCCTGGACGCGCCACATCTGGTCGCGGTTGTCATAGACGTCGACCGCGACAATCTGCCAGGAATCCTCGTCGACGTAGAACGTGCGCCGCTTGTACAGATGGCTCACGTTGGGCTTGACGAAGGCGTCGACGACCCAGACACGGCGCAGCTCGTAACGCGCATGCTCCTGGTTGATGTGCGCCTTCTTGACGATGTCCTTGTACGTGAGCGTGTCGCTGTGCAGACGGTAGCTGTTGGCCGGAACGTAGATTTCCTTCTTGCCGACCAGCTTCCACTGGTAGCGATCCATCGCGCCGTTGTACATGTCGAGCTGGTCGTTGGTGCGCAGACCGTCGGACGCGGTGCCCGGATTGTCATAGGCGATGTTGGGCGCGCGGCGCAGACGCCGCTGTCCCGGGTTGTACTGCCACGCGCCACGCGGCTCCTTGACCTGATCCATGGTCTCGTGCACCAGCAGGATCGTGCCGGCCAGCCGCGGCGGCTCGGTCGTCAGCTGCAGGAAGTACAGGATCTTGTTGTTGAGATCCTCGGGCTTGATGCCCGGCGTGCTGTAGACGAAATAGGCGTCCTCCTGGATCTTGACCAGGTTGTAGTCACCCGAGGTGGTGACTGCGAACTGGTTGTTCCAGCGCCGCGCGCCGGTGTCACGGAACCGCACCTTGTGATTCCAGATCACCTCATGCCCGTTGGCGGGAATCGGGAACGGAATGCCCACGATCGCCCCCTGCAGCGCCTCGCCGTTGCCGCCGAGCTCGGCGGTCAGCGCATTCTTTGCCGTCGCCTCGTAGACAAACTGCGGATTGGCAAACGTGCGCCGCGTCGGATACACGTGCATCAGGTAGGTGCTCGGATACTTGGCGAAGATCGCCAGCTGCCCGGGCGTCAGCGCGGCCTTGTACTTGTCGAGATTCGCCGCGGTGATGGTGAACGCCGGCTGGTCGCCGGGAAACGGATCGCAGTAGCGCGACCCCGGCCCCTTGAAGCACGGCGGCGCCTTGGTCAGGCCACCGTCCCATGCCGGAATGGTGCCGTCAGCGTTGGCGGCGCGCGTCGCGCCGGAGGGGGTCAGATCCTTGCCAAGCCGCGCCGCCTCATCGGCGGAGACCTTGGCCCAGGCCGCGCCACTGAGACTGAGCGCGAGCACTGCGACAACTCGCAGCATCGATTTCATTTTCGCACCTGTTGGGTTTATCGGAGGGGGGGATATTATGGGTTACCACCTGAATCGCAGCCATACGTCTTGACGCTACGCCGATGCGCGCAGGCCGACGTTGATCCAGGTCACTCCGCACCCGGGGACCGACCCTTTGTTCACCCGCCATTCATCGACGCTGCCTTATCTAACGTCGGCGAGTCATCGCCCGGTGACGGCGGCTGCAGTAGTCTTTCGATCGCCCGCAACGGTTGGGAATGGTCCGGTTGTCCGTGTCCATGTCGCGTCCGCCCGACGCCGGCAGGCGCCTGCCGGGCCGGCGTTTTCAATTTCAGGAGATTCAGGATGTTGTCAAAGATGCGTATCGGGGCCGCGCTGAGCGTCGTGCTGCTGGGCGCCTGCGCCACGCCGTCGGCGCTGCGCGGCGACTTCGCCGAACTGACACCGGCACAGGCGGCCATGAGCCCGACCGGTGACCTGGCGCCGAGCCCGCAACGGGTGCGCTGGGGCGGCACGATTCTGTCGCTGAAGAACGCCCCGGACGAAAGCTGTTTCGAAATTCTGAGCCGGCCGCTCGACAGCAGCGCGCGCCCCGAGCGCAGCGACCGCGACGAAGGCCGCTTCCTGACCTGCTACAAGGGCTTCAAGGATCCGGAGGTGTTCCGGCCGGGACGCGATGTGACGGTGGTCGGCATGCTGACCAGCGTCGAAGCACGCAAAGTCGATGACTTCGAGTACCGTTACCCGCGGGTCGCCGCCGAAGACGTCTATCTGTGGGAAGCGCGTCGGGAGCCGGCCAACCCCTACGTCGACGATCCGTTCTTCCGTCCTTACCCCTACTACTACTATTACCCTTATTACTACTACCCGACGCGCGTGACGCCCGCGCCGCGGCCGCGCACGCAGAGCGCACCGCAGGAGCCGCGGTCCGCCGTGCCGCCGGCGGCGCCCGAGCTGCCCGCCGCACTGCCGCGACCGCTGGGCGGCCTGTTCCGGTAGCGGCCGAACCAACGAAAAAGGGCGCTTGCAAGC
>JBFHQK010000222.1:0-4644 GCA_041592255.1 Fontimonas sp. | reverse complement strand
CGGTACTGGTCGGCAAACGCCGGGACGACACACGCACAGAGCAGCAGCGCGATCGGCACGTGCCGCCCATACCCCGCGCCACCCCTCATCCGCGCCGCTTGCTTGGGCTCCACCGCTGTCGTTGCGCTCATTGCCAGTTGTATGCGCAGTCCGCCGGATCCATTTCGACCCGCTGCTTGACCTCGCGCGCCTTCGGATAGGAGGCATAGATCCAGTGCGCGACGCTCTCGATCGCCGCCGCCTCGAATACGCCACGCGGATCGGCATCAATCAGGCGCACATTGGTGACCTTGCCGTCCGGCATCACGGTGAACACCACCTCGACCCAGCCGCGCACCCCTTGCTTGCAGGCCCACTCGGGCATCTGCGGCCGGGCGGTGGACAGTGGCACCAGCGTGCGCCCCTTGAAGCCCTCCCCGGTGCCGTAGCCGCCGCCGGCGCTGCCGCGCCCGCTGCCGGAGAAACCGCCAAAGGCGCCACTGCTGCCAAGTTTCTGGCCCGCGCCGGACAGCTGGCTGGGCAGCGCAACAGGGCCGACCTCGAGCGGCACCGCGCTGACCGTGGGCACCTGCAATGCCGGCAGATCCGGCCGCGCCAGGGACGGCGGCGCGGCCGGCGGCGGCGGCGGCGCGGCGTCGGGACTGGCCAGGTCCTGCTGCTGCTCCTGTTCCGGCGTCGGGCGCACGACTTCGATGTCGGGCATTACCCGCTGCAGGTCGCCGGGCCCGTCGGGCGGACGGATCAGCCATTGCATCAGCAGAAACAGTCCCAGCGCGACGAGCAGGGCGGCCAGCGGCGTGACAAACCAGCGCATCGGCACCTGCCTATGGATTGGCGATCACTTGCACGTTCTCGACGCCACTGCGATCGAGAACGTCGAGCACCGGAATCAGCACCGTGCTCGGCGACTTCGCGTCCACCACCACCTGCACCCGGCGGCGCGGATCGCTGCGCAGACGCGCCGACACACGCTCGCCCAGAGCGGCGACCTCGAGCGTCTGGCCGTCGACCTGCACCAGCCCGTCGCGCAGCACCCGAACCTCGATGGGCGACGGCTCGAGCGTGCGCAGGAACATCCAGCCGAGCACCACGACCAGCGTCAGCAGGTACACCACCACGCGCCACTTCGTCGCTGCCTTCATGGCCGTTCCGCCGCGACCGCCACGTCGCGCACGCCGGCGAGCCGCGCCTGATCCATGGCCTGCACCAGCAGTCCGGCGCGCGCGTCGCGGTCGGCCTGGATGATCACTGCGGCATCCGGATTCTCGGACTTGAGCTTCTGGATCAGGCCGCGCAGTTCGCGGATATCGACGCGCTGCTTGTCAATCCAGATCTCGCCCTCGGGGGAGATCGCCACCAGGATATTGTTCTGTTCCTGCTTGACCGCGGTCTGCGCGGCCGGACGATTGACCTTGATTCCCGCCTCGCGCACGAAGGTGGTCGTGACGATGAAGAAGATCAGCATGATAAAAATGACGTCGAGCATCGGCGTCAGATCAATGCCGGTGTCCTCCGGGGGTACCGCATGGCGACGGACTTTCATGCGTACACCAGCCTGTCGCCAAGCCGCTCCGTTTCCACTTTCACCCGCTTGCGGAAACGGTTGATCGACAACAATCCGGACAGACCGACGATCATGCCGGCCATCGTCGGGATCGTCGCGCGCGAAACGCCGGCCGCCATTGCACGCGCATCCGAAGTGCCCTTGAGCGCCATCACATCGAACACCTCGATCATGCCGGTGACGGTGCCCAGCAGGCCCAGCAGCGGGCACAGCGAGATCAGCATCTGGATCAGCGGCAGCGTCACCCCCATGGAGGCGGACTGCTCGGAAATCAGCGCGGCGCGGATGCGGCGCGCGGTCCACGAGCGCCGCTCGGGGCGCGTCATCCAGCGCTGCTCGGCGCTGATGCGACGGCACGGCCACACACGCCAGAAATACCAGTAGCGCTCGAGGATCAGCGTCCACAGCACCACCGCGGCGGCAAAGATCCACCACAGCACGAAGCCGCCCGCCGCCATCAGCTGCTGCACCGGCAACCAGCCGCCTTGCAGCACGGACTCAAGCACGCGCAGCCTCCAGCCGCTGCGCCAGCAACCCCGCCGACTGCTCGTCGAGGATCTGCACCAATCCGCGCGCGCGCGTCGCCAGCAGCGAGTTGATGAACAGCAGCGGAATCGCAACCACCAGGCCCTCGACCGTCGTGACCAGGGCCTGCGAGATCCCGTCGGCCATCAGCTTCGGATCGCCCGTGCCGAACATCGTGATCGTCTGGAAGGTCACGATCATGCCGGTGACGGTGCCGAGCAGACCCAGCAGCGGCGCGGCAGCGGCGAACAGCTTCAGGATCGACTGCGCACGCTCCAGCGGCGGCATCTCGCGCAGCACCGCCTCGGACAGGCGCAGCTCCAGCAGCTCGGGATCATCGTTGCGATGCGACGGGTCGTCGCTGAACACGCGCAACACGCGCCCGAGCGGATTATCGCCGCGCGGATTGTGCAGCGCTCGCAACTGGGAGCGCATGCGCCGCCCCACACCTTCCAGATACACCATCTGCATCAGCGCCATCAGCACACCGACCACGCCAATCGCGATGATCACATAGCCGACGAGTCCTCCCTGACGCACGCGCTCGAACAGATCCGGCTTCTCGCCCTCGATCAGCAGCAGGCTCCCCCGCGTCGGATCGATCAAGACCGGCGCCACCGCCTCGTCGCTGGCCACGAACTGTTCCGCGATCCGGGTCAGGCGCGACCCCGGCTGGCGCGGCAATGCCGCCAGCAGCGTGCCGTCGTTGCTGGTCGCCAGGTAGCGTCCGTCGGCGATGGCGGCAAAGGTGCCCACGCGCACCACCTGCGCCTGGCGCCGCGCCCCCTGTTCGTCGACGATCTCGGCTCCGAATTCGACCACCTTGCCGCTCTCGGTCAACTGCTGCGTCAGCGTGAACCACAGCTCCTCGAGCTCGGCAACGCTGGGCAGGTCGGGACTGCGCGCCAGACCGTCGAGAAAGGCCATCCGTTCCGGAAACTGCGCCGTGACCAGCGAGTCTGCGGCAATGCCGCGCAGCTCGCCGGCAATCTGACGCACCGCTGCATTGACCTGTACATAGTCGCCGGCACGCGCTTGCAGCTGCGCCTTGAGCGCGCCGATCTCGCGCTGCGTGGCGTCAAACCGCCCACGCGCGGCATCGGCGCGCGCCTTGGCCGCGGCCTGCTCCCGCTCGGCCTGCTGCAGAAGCTGCTGCTGCTCATTCTTGTTGCGCAGGAAACGCGCTTCCCGTTCCTGACTGAGCCGCGACGACTGCACCTGACTCTCGCGCACCTGCTTAAGCAGTGCATCGAGTCCCGTCGCCTGCGCCGACACGGCGGCGGGCACGAGCAGTGCCAGAACTGCTGCCCAACGCTTCATGGCGCCCCCCCGCCCGACACTGCGGTCGGCGTTGGCATCGGCAATACCAGAAGACCCGCTGCCGCGGTCTCGCGGGCGATCCGCAGACCTTCGCGCAGCGCGCCGATATGGCGCGATTCAAGCGGCAGCCAGCGGGCACCGACCGCGTCCCAGCGCAGCGCGAGATCCGCATCCAGCGCCAGCGCAAACAAGGCCGTGCGACCGACGTGCAGCTGATCCATCAGGCGACCCTCGATTTCGACCCGCTCGCCGCCAAGGCTGTTGCCGTACTCCACTTCGATGCGGTACGCCTCGAGGATGCGACGGAACTTTTCCGCGGTGCCGGTATCCGGATCCGACATCAGCCGCCGCAGATCGCCGACGCGTGCCTGCCGCTCGGCACGCAGGAACGGCAGATCGAGTTTGATGAACGATTCGAGGCTGTCGATCATGCGCAGCATCAGCGGCAGGAGCTCGCGCTCGACACGCTCCATTTCACTGATCTGACGCTGCAGCGACTCGCGATCCTGGCTCTGGCTCTTCGCCAGCTCGTCGATCTGCGCCGCGTAGACCTTCAGCTGTTGCGCCTGCCACAGCGCGGCGCGATAGCGCTCGAGCATCTGGCGGGTCTGATCGTCGAGCCGATCAACGCGCTGCTGCGACTGCGCCAATGTCCGCTGCGTCTGCTCGACGGTGCCGATCGCGCTGTCGAGCGCAGTGGACTGCGCGTTGGCGCACGGCGCAAGCACGGCAAGGCCTGCCGCGAACAGCGCCTGGCGAACTGCCTCCGTTCTACGCGTCACGGCGGGCTTTCTCGTGACGCTGCTCAAGCGGCCGCAGCCACCCACAAATCGAATGCATCATCTCCTCCGTGTCCTCGTCGTCGATCACCCAGTGACCGCGCGCGGGGTAATAGCGAAGCGCCACCGATGGATAGCGCGCGACAATCCTGCGCACGACCGGCGCCGGCGTCAGGCGATCCGCGCCGCAGCTGACCACATAGACGGGACAGCGCACATCCTCCGAACGGACCGTTGACGCGCGCGATCCGTCGGCCCACCAGAAACCGATCTCGGCCGCGGCGCGCCCGGACTCGTGCACCAGTCCCTCATAAAGCTGTTGATGTCGCTCGGGTGCAATCCCGTTGAACAAGGAGATCGACGCACGCCGGGCGCTGGGTTTGTGCGGGTTGCGCCAGAACGCGCCGCTCAGCAGCCACGGCGCAAAGGCCACGACATTCGACCACGCGAGATTAT
>JBFHQK010000221.1:0-4732 GCA_041592255.1 Fontimonas sp. | reverse complement strand
TCGAACAAGGCCGGCGCCGCGCCCAAGGCGCGCCGTGTCACCGCCCCACCGGTTCTGCGCGCCGGCCGGAGCCGGCATCGGCCGAGTCACATCGCCGGGGTGCGGGAAGCGGCGCGCGCCGATGCCCCTGCACGGTTGCGCGCACCGCGCAGCGCGGGACGGTCCGGCCTGCGGGCGGAGAAACAAGAAGGGCGCCCGCAGGCGCCCTCGACTTGCCGCAGTCCGCAGGTTTACTTCGTCGCCTGCTTCTGCACGTTGGCCGGGTCGTAGTACGCCGGCGCAAACGGCGTCTCGATGGTTTCGTCATCCTCGTTGTTCATCGCCTGCGCCAGGTAGCGGTTGTTCTGCAGATCGTAGATGGTCTCGATCGCCACGCCGGCGAACGGCTGGTCGTAGGCCTGGATCTGGTGCGCCTCCTGCCAGCGCCACATCGCGCCGCGGCGGTCGTAGATGTCGACCAGCACGATCTGCCAGGTATCCTCGTCGAAGTAGAAGCGGCGCTTGGCGTACATGTGCGTCGTCGTCGGCTTGACCTCGCCCTCGACGATCCAGACACGGTGCAGCTCGTAGCGCGGCAGATCCTGGTTGATGTGCCCCTTCTGGATGATGTCCTTGTACTTGTACTGATCGCTGTGGACCTTGTACGCGCTGTAGGGGATGTACATCTCCTTCTTGCCGACGATCTTCCAGGTGTAGCGGTCGGTGGCGCCGTTGAAGGTGTCGGTCTGGTCGTTGGTGCGCAGGCCATCGGCGCCGGTGCCCGGATTGTCATAGGCGACGTTGGGGGCGCGGCGCAGGCGGCGCTGTCCGGGGTTGTACTGCCAGGCGCGGCGCGGCTCCTTGACCTGGTCCATGGTCTCGTGGACCAGCGTGATCGTGCCGGCCAGCCGCGGCGGCTGGGTCACGACCTGCAGGAAGTAGATGATGACGTTGTCGAGCGAATCGGGCGTCGCGTCCTTCTGCGAATAGGTGAACAGCACGTCCTCGCGCAGCGTCACCAGGTTGAAGTCGCCGCTGGTGGTCACGGCGGCCTGGTTGTTCCAGCGCCGGCCGCTCTGGCCGCGATAGCGCACCTTGTGATTCCACACCGGCTCGACGCCGCTCTTGGGAATCGGGAACGGGATGCCGACGATGGCGTTGACCAGGGCCTCGCCGCCGCCGCCAAGCTCGGCGTTGAGCGCATTCTTGTAGGTGGCCTCGTAGACGAACTCCGGATACGCCGCGGTGCGGCGCGTCTTGTAGATGTTCATCTTGTAGGTGGCCGGGAACTTCTCGAACATGGCCTTCTGGCCCTCGCCGAGCTTGTCGGCGTACTGCGCCATGTTTGCCTTGGTGATCGTGAACAGCGGCTGGTCGGACCCGAACGGATCGCAGTAGCGCGTGCCCAGCCCCTTGTAGCACGGCGGTGAGGTCGACAGTCCGCCTTCCCAGGCCGGGATACTGCCGTCCTTGTTGCCCGCACGCTCGGCGCCCATCGGCGTGAGCGTCGTCTTCAGCCGGTTGGCCTCCTCGGGCGTGACCTTGGCGGCCAGCGGCAGCGCCACGAACAGTAGAGCGGCCGCAAGCGGCGATGCGCGTTTCATGGTTTTTTCTCCTCCATCAAAGGTTCGGTAACATAGAGCAGTTCTTGGCAGGCATCTAGCGGTAATTACTCACCGCGCGATTCCCGCCGTTTCACCCAGCGCCTTGCGCAGACGCACGCCCGGTGCGCCATCCTCGTAGTAGCCCGGCAGTGTCTCGTCGTCGTGGTAGCCCATCGACGCGTAGAGCCGCCGCGCGATCCCGTTGTCGGCGCGCACCTCGAGGCTGATGCCGCTGCACCCCCGCTCCCGCGCCTGGTCCTCGGCGGCTTCGATCAGCCGCCGCCCGAGGCCGAGCCCGCGGCGCTGCGGCTCAACCGCAACGGAATAGATCCGCGCCCAGCAGCTGTTGCGGCGCAGCATGAGCACCAGCGCGCCCACCGTTTCCCCGTGCAGCCGCGCCACCAGCACGCACGCCGCAGGGCTGCGGATGAAACGGCGCACGCTGCGCGCGGACATGCGGTCGCTGGGAAACGCGCTCTCGAGCGCGAGGATCGCCGGCGCATCGGCGGCGCACGCGCGCTCGATGCGCACGGCCGACGGTTCCGCAGCACTCATGTGCGGGTGCGCGCCTCGAGCCGGCGGATGAAGTACTCCATGACGCGCCGGTACAGCGCCTCCTTGAGCACCAGATCCTCGACGCCGTGGTCGATGTTGGGGTTGTCGTTGACCTCGATGACCTTGGCCACCTTGCCGAACTGCTTCAGGTCGACGCCGTAGAGCCCGCTGCCGACCGCGCGCGCCGCCTGCACCGCGATGCTGAGCACCTGCGGCGGCACGTCCTCGACCGCCAGCGTCTCGTGATTGCCTTCTTCCTTGTCGCCGTTGCCGGCGCGCTTGACCACCTGCCAGTGATCCTTGGCCATGAAATAGCGGCAGGCATACAGCGGCTGGCCGTCGAGCACGCCGATGCGCCAGTCGTACTCGGTCGGCTCGAAGCTCTGGCCGATGATCAGGTCCGAGCGCTCGAGCATGTCGCTGGCCATCGCCTTGAGCTCGGCGGCGGTCTCGACCTTGATCACGCCCTTGGAAAACTGTGAATCCGGCTGCTTGAGCACACAGGGAAAGCCCAGCTCCGCCGCCGCCTGCTTGAGGTTGCGCGAGTGGATCAGGATCGACTTCGGCTGCGGGATGCGATGGCGCTCCATCAGCTGCGCCAGGAACACCTTGTTGGTCGCGCGCAGGATCGACACCGGATCGTCGACCACCACCAGCCCTTCCCGCGCCGCCCGGCGCGCGAAGCGGTAGGTGTGGTGATTGACCGAGGTGGTCTCGCGGATGAACAGCGCATCGAATTCGGCAACGTGGCCATAGTCGCTCTTGTCAATGAACTCGACATCGAAGCCCAGGTCCCCGGCCGCCTTCTCGAACAGCTTGAGCGCGCGCGCGTTGGACGGCGGCTCCTTCTCGCGCTCGTTGATCAGAATCGCAAGGTCGTAGCGTGCCGATTCGCGGCGCGTGCGCGGTGAGCGCTTGCGCGCGAAGTAGTCGCGCGCCGCCTGGTAGAGGATCTCGTGGTGCGACGCCGGCACCTCGCCCAGCGCGATCGGCCCGAGCGACTCGACGCGCCACTCCTCGCCGCGATAGACGAACTTCACCTGCAGCAGCGGCGCCGGAAACAGGTTGAACAGCGCACGCGCCAGCCGCTCGTGGCGCTTGGCCAGGCTGTCGCCGAAGTAGACGTTCATCACGTACTCGCTCGAGCCGATGCGGGCGAGCGAACGCTGGATCAGCTCCTCGACCTCCTCATTGATGATGCTCGGCGACTCGGCCAGCTTCAGATCCTGGATCGTCGTGATTTCCGGCAGCGGCTTGTGGCCGCGCGCACCCGCCAGCAGCGAGACGTAGTACCCGGTCGACTGGTAGGCAAACGAACGACACAGGTTGTAGACGCGCAGGCGCCGTGCGCGCGTATGCAGCTCGTGGGTCAGGTAGTCCCAGGCGGTGACCACTTCGATCCCGGGGATGTCCACCGGCCAGTCGGCGCGCTGGTCGACAACGACAATACCGCTCATGCGGCTGAAGCGGAGCGGCGTCCGCGGACGATGTCGGAGGATCGGGGAGGTTCGGGCATGGGTGGGCGGCGGGTAGGGTGCAGGTGACCGCGGCCGCATCCTAGCACCGACCGCGCCGCTGCCGCAGGCCCGCTGCTGACAGCCGAAGGACTTCACAATACGCTTGCGCTCGACACCGACGACTGCGGGGACCGGGCCATGGCTGACACGCGAACACGCGCCGGCATGCTGGCGGCGCTGCTGCTGGCCGCCCCGGCGGCCGCCCAGCACGCCGGCTTCGACGCCGTGCGCACCAGCGGCGAGACCGTGCGCGAACGCGCCGGCGAGCGCGTGAACCTGTACCCGCGCGATCTGATCGATGCCGGCGACCGCCTGCACACCGGCAGCGACGGCCACCTGCTGCTGCAGCTGGCGCCGGTGGGACAGCTGACACTGGGCCCCGGCAGCGCGCTGCTGGTGCACAGTCTGGAGCCCGCCGCGCCGCCGGCCCGCATGGGCCTGGCACGGCTGGTGCTCGAACACGGGCGGCTGCGCGCCGATGCGCGCGCGCAGTCGCCGGGCTTACCGGCCGATCTGCGCCTGAATGTCGGCGCGCTGCGGCTGCGCATCTTCGGCGCCGAGGCGTGGATCGAGCGCAGTGCCGACGGCGACGAAGTCTGCCTGCTCTCCGGCGCCATCGAGCTGCAGACCCCCGACGGCCCGCAGCGGCTCGACCTGCCCGGCAGCTGCCTGCAGGCCACGCGCAACGGCCTACAGCATCTGCCCCCCGCGGCCGCGAGTCCGCTGGCGCCGCGCCTGGCGCGCACCGCGTTTCCCGGCGACTACGTCAGCCACCTCGCAGCCGCGCGCGCCGCCGCGCCGCCGGCCGGCGCGCTGCGCACCGAGGCCCCCGCTTCGGCCGCGCCCGCCGCCGCACCGGCCTGGACCATCGTGCTGGCGTCGCTGCCCGATCCGGCGCGCGCGCAGGCCGAGGCACAGCGGCTGCGCGCCGACGGCCTCGATACCCGCGTGCTTGCCGCGCAGCGCGCTGACGGCCTGCCGACCTACCGGGTCGTCGCCGGTCGCTACGCAAGCAAGGCCGCCGCCGCCGCGCAGGCCGGCGTGCTGCGCGCCCAGCGCCCGCTGGGCGCCGCCTGG
>JBFHQK010000220.1:0-4761 GCA_041592255.1 Fontimonas sp. | reverse complement strand
GGCCGCCGCCGGAGGCGGCGGCCGCGGCGGGTCTACGCGAGCATCTGCGCGACGAAGCGCTCGCAGGTCGGCTTGTCCATGTAGCGCGGCACCGCGTAGGTGTAGTGCGCTTCCTGCAGCGCGGCGTCGACGATTGCCGGAATGTCGTCGCGCTTGAGCTTCTCGACCTTGGCCGGAATGCCGAACTGCTGGTTCATCTCGCGGATGCGGGCGATGAAGGCGTCGGCGAGCTGGGCGTCGGTCTCGCCGCCTTGCTTCAGGCCGCCGGCCGCCGCCAGTTCAGCCAGGCGCCGGGTGCAGGCCGGCTTCGAGTAGTCGAGCACGTAGGGCATGATGATGGCGTTGGCCAGGCCGTGCGGCACGTGGTAGCGGGCGCCGAAGTTGTGCGCAATCGCGTGCACGTAGCCGACCCCGGCCTTGGTGAAGGCCCGGCCGGCCAGATACGAGGCCTGCGACATCGCCTGGCGCGCGGTCTCATCGGCGCCATTGGCCATCACCTTGGGCAGGTTCGCCATCACCAGGCGGGTGGCGTCGAGGGCTTCGCGGTCGGTGTCGGCCATCGCGTTGCGCGACAGATAGGCCTCGACCGCGTGGGTGAGGGCGTCCATGCCGGTGGCCGCGGTGATCGGCGGCGGCAGGCCCTTCATCAGCGCACCGTCGAGCGCCGCGGCGGTCGGCAGCAGGCGCGGGTCCATGATCGCGAACTTGCGTTGCGCCGCCGGGTCGGACACCACTGCGGCGATGGTGACCTCCGAGCCGGTGCCGGCGGTGGTCGGCACCACGTACAGCGGCAGGATCGAACGCCAGACCTTGAACAGCCCGGCCATCTTCGCCACCGGTTTGTGGTTGGTCGCGCGCGCGGCGATGACCTTGGCGGCGTCGATCGACGAGCCGCCGCCGACCGCGAGAATCGCCTGCGCCCCTTCCTGCTTCAGCCGCTCCAGGCCGGCTTCGATCTGCGCGATCGTCGGGTCCGGCTGCACCCCGTCGTACACCGCCCACTGCACGCCCAGTGCGGTCAGCTTTTGCTGCATCGCTTCGAGCAGGCCGATCTTCACCAGCATCGCGTCGGTGACAATCAGCAGCTTCTTCACCCGGGCTTTGGCGATGGCGTCGCACAGCTGCAGCGACGAGCCCGGCCCGCTGAGGATCTGCGGCTGGCGGAACAGCGGCAGGAACAGCGTACTGAGCTTCAGAAAGAACATCAGCACGCGATAAAACAGCACCTTCAGCGCAAACGGCATGGTTCACTCCTCGGTCGATCCGGTGGCCCGGATGTTAGGCGGGCCTGCGCAGGCCCGGCCCGGTTCCGGCGCGCATTGTGCCTGAGCGGCGAGCTGCGGGGCCTGCCCGGGCTGCAACCACATCGAAGGCGAAGGTGCCCGCCCCCCCGTGCGAGACGGCCGGCGCCGGTCCCCGGGGCGGATACGTGCGGGCCGTTCCTCGCGCCACCACGCCGGAACGGGTGAATGCACCGCAGCAGGCGGGCATGGCGTCTCAATGGCAAAGCGCGCGAACATCCGCCGCCGACGCTGTACGGGGCCCTCGCTCTCAGCGCAGCAGGCCGAGCGGCGGACTCGCGGCGCAACCCGGAAACACGCGATCGAATTGCGGGTTGCCAAACGCGCCGGACAGCAGTTCGCCCAGGATATTGCGGTAGTCAAGGGTCACACGCAGGTCACCGTTGTCGAGTCCGGCGGCATCCAGGCCGGGCCAGTCGGCGACGACGCGGGCCCCGTTGATGCGCCCGCCAAGCACAAACATCGCGCTGCCACGACCATGGTCGGTGCCGAGCGTGGCGTTCTCGGCTGCACGCCGCCCGAACTCGCTCATTGTTACCACGATGACATCGTCGAACCGTGCGCCGAGGTCGGTGCGGAATGCCGCGAGTCCCGCGGCGAACTTCTGCAGCAGCGGATCGAGCGTGCGGTTTTCATTGGCGTGCTGATCCCAGCCGTCGATGTCAATCGTGATCGCCTCGATGCCGAGGTCGGCCTTGATGTACTGCGCTGCCTGTCGCAGCTGTTCGCCGAAGCGACCGACCGGGTAGCTTGCGTCCGCGGCCGGCTCGATGGTGTGCGGTGGCGTGGCCGCGAAGGCGGCGAGGATGTCGAGGACGCGCGCGCTTTCGGCTTCGTAGGGGCTGCCGATGCCGCCGTGCAGCACGGGCAGCGCCGACTGCCACAGCGCCGGTTCGCGTGCGTGGATGCGGAACGCCTCGCTGCTGGAAATCGCGGCCACATCCGGGCTGCCGCTGAGCGATCGGGCGAGCGCGGTGCCGATGCTGATTCCGCGGATGCCACGTGCACCGGTTGGTGCGGTCGCCACCAGATGGCGGCCGAGCCAGCCACCGCCGGTGCCGTCCGGACCGTCGGATGCGATCTCCATGCGCGCCTGGGCGCTGAAATGGGAGCGATCGAAGTTTATGCCGCCGGTGGCATGGATCGCGGTCAGGTCGCCGGCATCGTAGAGCGCCTTGAGCGGCGCCAGCGCCGGGTGCAGACCGAAATAACCGTCGAGATCGAGCGCGCCGCCGGCGGCGCCCGGGGCGGCAATTGCGATGTTTGGGCGCAGATCGTAATAACGCCCGTCAGCGTACGGGATCAAGACGTTGAGCCCGTCCATTGCGCCCCGCTGGAAGATGACGACGAGGGTTGGCGTAGCCATGGAACGGTCCTTTAGCGCAGGTTGAATGCCGGCGACGCCAGCATCAGGCCGGCAATGCGCTCGGCTGCGAGCGCCAGCGCGTCGCCGCTGAGTACGGCTGCCGGATCTCCGGCGAGCGCAATCAGGCGGTCGCGGTCGACCGCGCGCAGCGGACGCAATAGCAGGCGGGCCGCCAGCCGATCCACCAGCGAGGCCGGCGTTTCCTGCTCGCGGACATGGGTCGCCGCCAGCGAACGTCCGCGGGTGTCGCGGCTTTCGCCGAGCAGCGCGGCGAAGTTCCAGCGTTCCAGCAGACCGTTGGCGCTGAGCCAGTGGCTGGCCGAGTCCGGATAGCCGTCCGGCGGGAACCAGCCGTGCGGCACATGGCCGAGACGGTTGAGCAGGGTGATCAGCGAGCTGCCGGGATAGTGCAGCGGGGCGTTGTCAAATGCACGGATCGCGGCGCAGACGAGATCCAGCGGGCGGCGGAACTTTGCATCGCTGTGGCGATAGAACTCCGGCTGCGTGAACAGCAACCGAAGCAGCGCCGGAATGTCACCCTGCGTGCGTTCGAACTCGGCCGCCAGCAGCGCCACCAGCGTCGGCTCGGGGTCGTCGGCGACCAAGCGCCGGACCAACTTGGTGGCGATGAATCGCGCGGTCGATGGATGCGCAGCGAGCAGATCGAGCACGCGCTCGCCGTCGGTCACGCCGCCGCCGGCCGGAATGTGCAGGCCCAGGACGAGCTTGTCGCCGTCGTCATGGTCCTGCGCGCGGAACTGGAACGCCCCGGTGATCGCATTGAAGCTCCAGCCGGTAAAGCAGCGGGCGACTTCCCGGATGTCGGTCTCGCTGTAGCCACCGCCGTGTCCCAGCGTGTGCAGCTCCAGCAGTTCGCGCGCGTAGTTCTCGTTGGGACCTTCAGCGCGACTGCCGGCGCCATCCAGATACTCGAGCATCGCCGGACTTTTTGCGGTCGCGTGCAGCAGTGCGCTGAAGCGGCCGAGCGCGTGGGCGCGAATCACGGAACGGTCGAAGTCGATCTTCGCCGCGGGCAGCGTGCCGGTCACATTCTCGATGTTGAAGTGATCGTTCCAGAAATCGACCAGGACTTCGAACAGCTGGCGGTCGCTGTAGATGCCCAGAAACACAGATTTCTCGGCAAGCTGCTGCGTTGCCTGCAGCAGGTCGGTGTCTGACAGTCGGTAGAGCAGCAGCAGCGGCAGCTGCGTCAGCGGAAATCGCAGTGCGGCATCGAGTTCCGCGGCGTCGGGCAGCAGTCCTGGCGTCAGCTGTGCCTCCAAATAGGCGGCGGCGCCCTGGGTTTGGGCCTGCGCCAGATCGTCTGCCGACACGCCCAAGCGCGTGCGTTTGAGCAGATGGACCAAGGGATCGGAGGGCGGCAGTGCGCTGCCGAAGCCGTCCGGGGCCTGCGGGTCGGCCGCGCCCGTCGCGCCGATCGCCGGCGCCTCGCTGCTGCAGCCGCTGAGTGCGGCCAACGCGCCGCTGCCATACAGCAGCGCGCAGGTGCGGATGAACTCCCGGCGATTCACGGCGGTTTCCTTGCAGCGCTGGCCGCTGCCGTTGTTGATCCGATCGCAGCCGTGCCGACCACAATCCCTTTGCGGATTATTCCCGCGACCTGCAGGACCGTCTGTCCGCAAATGCCGACAGGCCAGTCTGAAGATTCGACGCCAGCGTCGGGCGACGCCCAAAAAACAAGGCCGGCTGCGCCGGCCTTGTGAGCTCAGATGCAACCGCCGGTCCGGGCGCTCAGTGGCCGCCGCCTTCGAGCGACTTCACCGCCTGGATCATCGCCACCATGACCTTCTGCGCATCGCCGTAGACCATGTTGGTGTTGTCCTGGAAGAACAGCTCGTTCTCCACGCCCGAGTAGCCCTTGCCCTGGCCGCGCTTGACCACGTAGACCTGCTTGGCCTGGTCGACGTTGAGAATGGGCATGCCGTAGATCGGGCTGGACTTGTTGGTGCGCGCCGCCGGGTTCACGGTGTCGTTGGCCCCGACCACGATGGCGACGTCGGCTTCCTTGAACTCGCCGTTGACGTCCTCCATGTCGTGGATGATGTCGTAAGGCACGCCGGCCTCGGCCAGCAG
>JBFHQK010000219.1:0-4781 GCA_041592255.1 Fontimonas sp. | reverse complement strand
CGGTGATGCCGCCGACATAGCCGACCACGTGGGACGCGCTCGCACCCAGCGGGTAGTTGCGCGACAGGCCGGCAGTGACTTCGACGCCGCGGAACTCGTGACGGCGGATCTCGTAGCGTGCCACCTCCTCCATCGACAGGTTGGCGCGTAACGGCACGCCGCGGTAGCGGGGCGTCTTGCGCACGCGTTCGCGGAAGCGCTGGATGTCGGCATCGGTCAGGCTGACCAGCGCGCCGAGTTCGGCGAGCAGCGGGTCCAGATGCTGCACCTGCTCGGGGGTGATCTCGAGGACAAAGGACGGCTGGTTCTGCGCCAGCACCGTGCCAGTGCGGTCGTAGATCAGCCCGCGCACCGGGGCCACCGGCGTCACGCGCATGCGGTTTTCGTCCGCGCGGGTCGAAAAATAGTCGTGCCGGGCGACCTGCAGATCGGTCAGTCGCGCAATCAGCGCGATCAGGCAGGCCGCGGCAAACGCCGACGCCACCAGGCTGCGGTGCAGGAACGTGGTGCGTTCGGCGTGGACGTTCTTGAGCGCGTCGCGCTGGCGCCGCGAGCCCATCAAACGCTCTCGGCCGCAAGCCGCCGCGCTGTGCCCGCCGGCGCGGCGGCGCGCGGCAGCGACGCGGCACGGGGATTCAGCGGCGGCCTACTCATCTTCGGAGGGCTGGCGCAGCGTTTCCATCACGCTGAACAACAGCGGCCAGAACAGGGTGGTGGACAGCACCGGCAGCCAGCGCAGCCAGGCGTCGGCGCGGTGGTCCAGCGCGCCGTCGACCCAGAACATCAGGAAGCTGTACAGCGCCCAGGCCGGGATCAGCGCAAAGGTGGCCTGCCACAGCGGAAACAGGATGAAGATGCCGCGCAGGCGCTCGACGAAGTAGACCACCAGCACCAGGCCCAGCGAATGCTGCCCCAGCACCGTGCCGAACAGCACGTCGAGCATCAGGCCGATGATGAAGGCCGGCAACAGCGTCGAGATGCGCGGTTCGCGCAGCGCCCAGTACGCCAGTGTCAGCGGCACCCACAGCGGCCGCGCCGCGGCCAGCAGATCGGGCAGGCGTAGCAGCTGGAACACCAGGGCCAGCAGCAGGCTGGCGAAGAAGCCGAGCAGCAGATTGCGCGTGGAGGTCATGGGCTGCGCCCTGGGGCGGCGGGGTCCGGCTCCTCGCCGATGCGGTAACTCTCGCTCCACACCAGCAGCGCCTGCCGGCCCTGGTTCAGGCGCGCAGCCGGGGAGGCGTAGGCTTCCATGAAATGCTCGCCGGCCACGTGCTTGACCTCGTAGACGGTGCCGACCGGGTAGCCGGCCGGGAAGCGCCCGCCCAGGGCCGACGACACCAGCAGGTCGCCGACCTGGATGTCGGCGTTGCTGGCCAGGAAGGGCAGCCGCAGGCCGCGCTCGTCACCGCCGCCGATGGCGATGGTCTGCATGCCGGTGCGGTTGACCTCGACCGGAATGCCGTGGTCGGGGTCGGTGATCATCAGGGCTTTCGAGCGCGAGCGGCTGACATCGACGATCTGGCCCAGCACGCCGTGCGCGTCGACCAGGGCCTGGCCGCGGTAGACGCGGTCGCGCGTGCCCTTGTTGAGAGTGATCTGGCTGCGATACGGATCCTGGCTGATGGCAACGATCTCGGCGATCAGCACCTCGTCCTCGATGCGCGCGGCCGAGGCCAGCAGTTCGCGGATGCGCCGGTTCTCGGCCTCGAGCGAGGCCATGCGCTGCAGGCGCGCCTCCAGCAGCAGCTGCTTCTCCTTGAGTTCGCGGTTCTCGCGCTGCAGGGCCTCGCGCGAGTCGATGCTGGCCGCGGCCGACAACACATGCTGGGGCAGTGCGGCGACCCAGACCACCGGCGAGAGCAGGAACGACAGGGTCGTGCGCACCGGCTGTAGGCCGTCGCCGCGTGAGTCGTTGAAGATCAGCGCCATCGACACCAGTGCCAGCATGAACGCGCGCAGCCCCAGCCCTGGGCCGCGCGGAAACAGGGGGCGGCGGTGGGTCTCGGGCAGCGTGTTCAAGTCAAGAAAGCCGGCGGCGGGCTGCAGGACACGGGCTGCGTCAGGGCGATGACACCAACTGCGGGCTGCAACCCGGCGCTCCGCAGTTCACGAGGCTTAGTCCAGACTGTAGAAGTCGGACTGCCGGTCGAGCATATCGAGCACCATGCCGCCGCCGCGGGCGACGCAGGTGAGCGGATCATCGGCGATGATGACCGGTAGTCCGGTCTCCTCGGAGATCAGCTTGTCGAGGTCGCGCAGCAGGGCGCCGCCGCCGGTCAGGACGATGCCGCGCTCGGCGACGTCGGAGCCGAGTTCCGGCGGCGTGCGCTCGAGCGCCTGCTTCACCGCCTTGACGATGCCCGACAGCGGCTCCTGCAGCGCGTCGAGGATCTCGTTGGAGTTCATCGTGAAGTTGCGCGGCACGCCGGCGGCCAGGTGGCGGCCGACGACGTCGATCTCCTGCACTTCGTGGCCGGGGAAGGCGGTGCCGATCTGGATCTTGATGCGCTCGGCGGTGGCCTCGCCGATCAGCATGTTGTACTGGCGGCGCACGTACGAAACGATCGCCTCGTCGAACTTGTCGCCGCCGATGCGCACCGACTCGGCATAGACGATGCCGTTGAGCGAGATCACCGCGACTTCCGAGGTGCCGCCGCCGATGTCCACCACCATCGAGCCGCGTGCCTCGCCGATCGGGATGCCGGCGCCCAGCGCCGCGGCAATCGGTTCCTCGATCACCCAGACCTTGCGCGCGCCGGCGTTCTCGACCGACTCGCGGATCGCACGGCGTTCGACCTGGGTCGAGCCGTAGGGCACGCAGACGACGACGCGCGTCATCGGCCGCATCATTCGGCCTTTCTGCACCTTGCGGATGAAGTGCTGCAGCATCTTCTCCGTCACGGTGTAGTCGGCGATGACGCCGTCACGCAACGGGCGCACCGTGGTGATGTTGGTCGGGGTGCGGCCGAGCATCTGCTTGGCCTCGATGCCCACGGCCTCGACCTTCTTCGCGCCGCGCGCATCCATGCGGATCGCGACCACCGAGGGCTCGTTGAGGACGATGCCTTCGTCGCGCACATAGACGAGGGTATTGGCCGTGCCCAGGTCGATGGACAGGTCGTTGACAAACAAACGGCGGACGGCGTCGAACATCGCGATGGCCTGATGCGTTAGCTCTTGAGACGGAGGCGGATACGAATGCGCCCGCCGCAGTCGACGGGCCGCACAATCCAGTAGAATTGTGTTTCCGCACATCTTAAACGATTTTCCCGCCGTCACGGGCACCCGCCAGCGGGAGCCGGAGCGGTCGGAACGCAGGCCTGTGCGGGCCGTCCCTCCAGCGGACGGTCCACCCGCAAATTGAACCCGGAACCCTGGCCGACATGAGCCTTACGATCGAACAAGTCCGGCAGGTCGCGCACCTGGCCCGGCTGGGCCTGCAGCCCGAGCAGGCCGAATCCTACGCGCGCCAGCTCAGCAACATCCTCGACATGGTCGGCCAGCTCGCCAGCGCCGATACGGACGGGGTCGAGCCGATGGCCCATCCGCTGGAGATGCATCAGCGCCTGCGGCCCGACGCGGTGACCCAGCCCGACCAGCGCGAGCGTTTCCAGGCGCTGGCCCCCGCGGTCGAGCAGGGCCTGTATCTGGTGCCCAAAGTCATCGAATGATCTCAGGCGCGGGATGGACGCAAGGGGCAGCCCCCGCGTCCTTGTCCTGCGCCGTTCTCCAGCGCACTTCACTGAAATGCACACACAATCCATCAAGGAACTGGCGGCGGGCCTGCGTGCGAAGCGGTTTTCGGCGCGCGAGCTGACGCAGCACTATCTCAAGCGCATCGACACGCTTGATCCCCAGCTCAACAGCTACATCACCGTCACCGCCGAACGCGCGCTGGCGCAGGCCGACGCCGCCGATGCGCAGCTGGCCCAGGGTAAGGGCGGCACGCTCACCGGCATTCCGCTGGCGCAGAAGGACATTTTCTGCACCGACGGGGTCCGGACCAGCTGCGGTTCGCGCATGCTCGACCGCTTCGTCGCGCCTTACGACGCGACCATCGTGCAGAAGCTGCATGCTGAAGCCGGCATGGTCATGCTCGGCAAGTGCAACATGGACGAGTTCGCGATGGGCTCGTCCAACGAAACCTCGTGGTATGGGCCGGTGAAGAACCCGTGGGACACGACTCGCGTGCCCGGCGGCTCGTCGGGCGGCTCGGTCGCCGCGGTCGCGGCCGGTCTGGCGCCGGCGGCCACCGCCACCGACACCGGCGGCTCGATCCGCCAGCCCGCGGCGCTGACCAATCTCACCGGCATCAAGCCGACCTACGGCCGCGTGTCGCGCTACGGCATGATCGCGTTCGCCTCCAGCCTCGATCAGGCCGGCGTGGTCGCGCGCAGTGCCGAGGACGCCGCCTACGTGCTGCAGGCGATGTCCGGTTTCGACCCGCTGGATTCCACCAGCATCGAGCGGCCGGTCGATGATCTGGTCGGCGCGCTCGACCGGCCGATCAAGGGGCTGCGCATCGGCCTGCCGAAGGAATACTTCGCCGACGGTCTGGCTGACGGCGTGCGCGAGCGCGTGATGGCGGCGGTCAGGCAGTTCGAATCGCTGGGTGCGGTGATCTCGGAGATCTCGCTGCCGAACTCGCCGCTGTCGGTGCCGACCTACTACGTCGTCGCCCCGGCCGAGGCCAGCTCGAATCTGGCGCGCTATGACGGCGTGCGCTACGGCCACCGCGCCGAGGGCGCCAAGACACTCGAAGCCCTGTACACGCGCTCGCG
>JBFHQK010000218.1:0-4782 GCA_041592255.1 Fontimonas sp. | reverse complement strand
GGGCCCGCCGGCGCCGCATCGCGCGCCGCTTCGGCCAGGATCCAGTCGATGTAGGCCTGCACCTCGGGCCGTGACTGCGCCGCCGGCGCGGGGATGACGAAGAACGCGCGCGTCGCCGGCGGCAGCCGGCCGTCGCCGTCGGCGGCGGCAAACGGCGCCACCAGCCGGCCGCTGGCCAGCAGTTCGGCCAGCAGCGGCAAGCGGCCGAGCGCAACCCCCTGCCCGTCGAGCGCCGCATCGATCATCTGGTCGTAGAGCGAAAAGCGCAGGTCAGCCGCGGGCCTGAGATCCGGCAGCGCATGCGCCAGCAGCCAGGTGCGCCATTCCAGCCACGGCGTCACATCGGTCATCTCGTCGTGCAGCAGCGTGTGATGGCGCAGATCCTCGGGGCGGCGCAGCGGCCGCGCCGCATCCGCCAGCAGCTTCGGGCTGCACAGCGGCACCACCTCCTCGCCGAACAGCTTGCGCGCCGCCGGTGGCGCGCGCTCCGGCGCACAGTAGCGGATCGCCACATCGATGCGTTCGCGGCTCAGATCGACGATGCGGTTGTCGGCGGCGATGCGCACGTCGGCGAGCGGATGCCGGGCGCGGAAGCGCGGCAGCCGCGGCACCAGCCACAGCGAGGCGAACGAAACCACCGTGGTCACCGTCAGCTCGCGTGGCGCATTGAGCCCCTGGATCCGTCGGGTGGTCTGCTCCAGTCCGCGCAGCGCCTCGGTGGCGCTGCGCTGGAGCAACTGCCCGGCCTCGGTCAGTTTCAGCGCACGGGGGCGGCGCTCGAACAGCGGCACGCCCAGCTGCGCTTCCAGCGCCTGCACCTGCCGGCTGATCGCCGACTGCGTCCGGTGCAGCTCGGCGGCGGCGCGCGTGAACGACAAGTGACGCGCCGCCGCCTCGAAGCCGACCAGTCGGTCCAGTTGCGGCAAGCCCGCGCGGCTCATCGGTGCCGCCCGCGCATGCGCGCAACGCATGACATCCATGCAAACATTTCGTTTGCGGTGCAGCGGGGTGAAGCGGAGGATGCATGGCACACCTCAAGCGCACGTTCCGGCAGCGTCCTTCGCCCGCAGGAACGCCAGCGCGCCAGTCGTCGAACGGAGGAGCAGAGCATGAACACGCACACCTCGAAGTTGATGACGGTCGGCCTCCTCGCGCTGGGGATCAGCGAACAGTCCGGGGGCGGTGCATCGGCGCCGGGCGCTGCGGCACCCGGCGACCGCAACGAAGAGTTCATCACGCCGTCGGTGCGCACGCCGGATGCTGCGCTGGGCCGCGAGATCGCCCTCCAGGGCAACGCCGCACTGGTGGCGATCCGCAGTGATCTGCGCCGCAACCTGCACCAGCAGAAACCGACGCTGCCGCCGACGGAATTCGCCGGCCGGTCCAGTCCGTACCATGTGGCGGGCACCAGCACCGGCGTGCGCCTCGTCGTCAGTCCTTGAACGTCGGCAGGCCGAGGCCGCCGAGCCGCGGCTGACGCGCCCGCGCCAGGCGGCCGGTGACGGAATCGGTCGGCATTCTGGGAGCGTCCATCGCGTCGATCTCTGCCCGCGCACGTCGGTCGGACGGCGCCGCGCGCCGGCTTACGCGCCGTCCGTCTCGGTGGGCGCGTCGAAGCGGCCATGGCGGCCGGCGCCGCGGCTGAAGCGCCCGGCACCGGCCAGCGTCTCGCCGGAGCGCAGCGTGTCCAGGCCAAGGCCGAATTCGCTGGCGATGGCCGCCGGCTCGTCGAGCGTCCATTGCGCGTAGGCGCTGCGCCGGTCGTTGCGCATGCAATCCTGCGGAAAACCGGCCAGCTGCAGCGCCAGCGCCTCGGCGGCGGCCAGCGCCTGACCGGCGGGCACGAGACGGTTGGCAAGACCGATGCGCTCGGCCTCGCGCGCATCCACCGCGCGGCCGGTGAGAATCAGATCCAGCGCCCGGCTCATGCCGATCAGCCGCGGCAGGCGCACGGTGCCACCGTCGATCAGCGGCACGCCGAAGCGGCGGCAGAACACGCCGAACACCGCGGTGTCGTCGGCCACGCGCAGATCGCACCACAATGCCAGTTCGAGCCCGCCGGCGACGCAATAGCCGGACACGGCCGCGATCACCGGCTTGGACAGCCGCATCCGCGTCGGCCCCATCGGCCCGTCGCCGTCGGCGTCGATGCGGTTGCGGCGGGCGCCGTTGCCGCCGGCCACCGCCTTGAGATCCGCGCCGGCACAGAAGTGCTCGCCGGCACCGGCGAGGATCGCGACCTTGAGCGCCGGATCGGCCTCGAACGCGCGGAACGCATCGGCCAGCGCGGCTGCGGTCGGGCCATCGACGGCGTTGCGCGCCTGCGGGCGGTCGAGGGTCACGGTCAGCAGCGGCGCGCGCGGCTCGATCCGGATCGTGCTGTCAGCTGCGGTCATCGCACACTCCCGGCTGGAGGCGTCGATGATACGCGCAAGCGCGTGAGGCGCTCGCTGCGGTGTGCGATAGCCGTCAGATGTGAATCGCGTGTCCGAGCGCCGACAGAGCGGCCTCGGGGATGGCTTCGCTCAGCGTCGGATGCACATGGATCGTGCGCGCCAGATCCTGCAGACAGGCCCCCATCTCGATGGCGTGGGCGAACTCGCCCGCCAGCTCCGAGACATGCGCACCGACCGCGTGAATGCCCAGCACCTGCTGGGTGTCGGCGCGCGCGGTCACGCGCACGAAGCCGCCGTCGGCGCCCGCCGCCATCGTCAGCGCGCGGCCGTTGGCGGCAAACGGGAACTGGCCGGTGACGATGTCGATGCCCTGCGCTTTGGCCTGCTCCGGCGACAGGCCGGCGGCGACGATCTCCGGCTCGGTGAAGCACACCGCGGCGATCGCCACCGGATCGAAGGCGCGGCGCTGGCCGGCGATGATCTCCGCCACCATCTCGCCCTGCGCCGAGGCCTTGTGCGCCAGCATCGGCTCGCCGACCAGATCGCCAATCGCCCAGACGTTGCGCATCGACGTGCGGCACTGCGCATCGACCTTGACGAAGGGGCCGGCCATGTCCACCGCCATCTGCTCGAGGCCCCAGCCCCGGGTGTTCGGCCGGCGCCCGACCGCGACCAGCACCTTGTCGCACTCCAGCTCGCGCGCGGGCGCATCGCCGGTCTGCACCGTGACCCGCAGCCCCTGGCCACGGCGCTCGACGCCCAGCGCGCGTGTGTTCAGATGCACGCCGATGCCGCGCTGCTTGAGCCAGTGCTCGACCGGGCGCACCAGCGGCGCGTCGTAGCTCGGCAGCAGGCGCCCCAGCGCCTCGACGAAACTCACCTCGACGCCGAGTTTCGCCAGCGCGATGCCCAGCTCCAGACCGATGTAGCCGGCGCCGACCACCAGCAGCCGCCGCGGCAGTTCGGCCAGCGCCAGCGCCTCGGTCGATGACAGCACGTCGGACCCGAAGGGCAGCGCCGGCAGCGCGCTGCTGAGCGCGCCGGTAGCCAGGATCACATGCTCGGCGTGGATCTCGACCGGCGCATCGCCGGCCACGGTGCAGGTCTTGGCGTCGCTGAAAGTCGCGTGGCCGTGCACCACGCGCACCCGGGCCTTCTTCAGCAGGCCGGCGACGCCGTTGCTGAGCCGGTCGACGATGCCGTCCTTCCAGCGCATCGCCGACGCCAGCTCGAAGCGCGGCGGCGCCGGCAGCGTGATGCCCAGGTGGTCCTCGCCGGCATGGCGCGCCAGGTCGTCGAACTTGCTGGCGACATGGATCAGGGCCTTGGACGGGATGCAGCCGCGGACCAGGCAGGTGCCGCCCAGACGCGTGGATTCGACCAGCGTCGTGTCGAGGCCGAGCTGGCCGGCGCGGATCGCGGCGACATAGCCGCCGGGGCCGCCGCCGATGACCAGCACCTGGGTACGGATCTTCTCGCTCACGGCCTCACTCCATGAACAGCGTCGCCGGATGTTCCAGCGCGTTCTTCAGCGCCTGGATGAACGCCGCGGCGTCGTAGCCGTCGACGATGCGGTGATCGAAGGACGACGACAGGTTCATCATCAGCCGCGGCACCACCGCGCCGCGCTGGAACACCGGTCGTTCGACGATCTTGTTGACGCCGATGATGGCGACTTCCGGCGCGTTGATCACCGGCGTCGAGACGATGCCGCCCAGTGCGCCCAGGCTGGTGACCGTGAGGCTCGACCCGCTCAGCTCCTCGCGGCTGGCCTTGCCGGCGCGCGCGGCGTCGGCGAGCCGCTTGATCTCGGCGGCCATCTGCCAGACGTCGAGGGTCTCGGCATGGCGCAGCACCGGCACGACCAGGCCGTTGGGCGTCTGCGTGGCGATGCCGCAGTGCAGCGCCGCGAACCGGCGCACGAGGCCGGCATCGTCGTCGTAGGTCGCGTTGACCTGCGGATACTGCGGCAGCGTGCGCACCAGCGCGCGCAGCAGGAACGGCAGCAGCGTCAGCTTGGGCTGATCGGACCGGCGCGTGTCGTTGAGATGCTGGCGCAGGGCCTCGAGCTCGGTGACATCGAGCTCCTCGACGTAGGCGAAATGCGGGATGCGCTGCTTGGCGCGCTGCATCGCCTCGGCGATCTTGCGCCGCAGGCCGATGACCTTGATCTCCTCGACCGCCGTGCGCGCACCGCCCGCTCGCGGCGACGCCGGCGCGCGGTCGCGCGCCGCGAGGAAGGCGTCGAGATCGGCGTGGGTGATGCGCCCGGCCGGACCGCTGCCGCTGACGTACTGCAGCTCGATGCCCAGATCGCGCGCGCGCTGGCGCACCGCCGGGGCGGCCAGCGGCTTGTCGCCGGGCTTGCGCGCCACCGGCGCGGCAG
>JBFHQK010000217.1:0-4816 GCA_041592255.1 Fontimonas sp. | reverse complement strand
GCGGCTATTCCAAGGAATCCGTGGCCGGCCGTTACCAGCAGCTGGCCGACATCACCGATGCCAGCATCCTGCGCGACTGGAAACCCGGCACCAAGGTGCCGGTGGTCTTTGCGATGCAGAACATGGTGACCGACCAGATCGGCATCATGCTCACCGGCCACGCGCCGTTGGAGTACGTCAAGGACATCCGCATCACCATCCTCAATATCCTGAATGTGCTGGTCACCCGCCAGCGCCCCAGGTTCCTGCTGCGGCTGCCGAGCTATCGCCGGGCGAAGAAGCGGGTGTTTCAGCTCGGCGAGGAAATGATTGCCCAGTACGAGGCGACCAAGGAAAGCCGGGATGCGGATGTCAAGAACATCATCGATGACGTGATGGAGGCCAATCGCGATCACCCGGAGATCATGCCGGACAGCAACAAGATCCTGATGGTCACGGCGCCCTACGTCGCCGGTCTGGATACCGTGGCCAATACCGTGGGCTGCCTGGTGTATTACGCACTGAAGAACCCGGAGGTGCTGGCGCGCATCCACCGGGAGGTGGACGACTACTTCGCCCGCGGCACGATCGACGAGGCGACGCTGCTCAAGGACATGCCGGTCCTCAACGGCGCCATCATGGAGAGCATGCGCCTGTTCCCGGTGGCCGTGGCCCAGATGCGCACCGCCAACAAGGACTTCGTTTTCCAGGGGCACCAGATCAAGGAAGGCGAGCTGATCTACCTGGCCACGGCGGCGCCGCACCTGATGGAAGAGTTCTATCCCGAGCCGGATAAGTTCGATCCGGATCGCTACCAGCCGCCGCGCAACGAACACAAGGCGCAGGGGGCGTATTCACCCTATGGCCGCGGCCCGCACACCTGCCTGGGCAAGACCCTGGCCGAAGTGCAGATGTGTCTGGGCATGGCGCGCCTGTTCCACAAGGTGGACATGGAACTGGAAAGCCCGGACTACGTGCTGAAGACCAAGATGGCGCCGACGCCCGGTCCGGCCAACAGCTTCAAGGTCCGGGTCAAGGGCTACCGGCACTGACGGAACCGGCCGCGGGTCGGCGACGGCGAGGTCGGCGGTAATCCGCCGCCGCAGCGCGGCGCCGTCCTGCAGCGTGCCATCCGCACGCAGGTGGTGCGTGCGGGCAGGGCCGGCGCCGGGACGCGCGCCGCTGGCGTCGCGTCAAGCGACCGGCATCGGCGCGCTGGGCGGCGCGTCGGCGCGGGTCGGTGCCGGTGGTGTGCGCCCGAAGCAGCGGGTCTTGAGCTCGTCCACCATCTCGAACACCACCGGCACGACGAACAGGCTCAGCGCCGTCGAGGTTATCAGGCCGCCAATGACCACCACGGCCATGGAGGCGCGGAATTCCGAGCCGCCGCCCAGGCCCAGGGCCATCGGCACCATGCCCGCCGCCATTGCCACGGTGGTCATGACAATCGGGCGCGCGCGCTTGTGGCAGGCGTCGATCAGCGCCTCGGTTCGCGGCAGGCCCAGTTCGCGGCGCGCCATGATCGCGTAGTCGACCAGCAGGATGGAGTTCTTGGTGACGATGCCGATCAGCATCAGCAGGCCGATCAGCGACGAGATCGACAGCGAATAGCCGAACAGCAGCAGGGATCCGAGTGCGCCGCCGGCGGCCAGCGGCAGGGCTGCCAGCACCGTCAGCGGCTGGCCGAAATCGTGGAACAGCAGGACCATGACCGCGTAGACGCAGAAGGTGCCCGCCAGCAGCGCCAGCGAGAAGCCGCTGAACATGTCCCGCATGGTTTCAACGTCGCCGAACTCGATCTGCCGGATGCCGGCGGGCAGTTGCGCCAGCGACGGGAACTGGTCGACGTATTTCATCGCCTCCCCGGTCGGAATGCCCTGCAGATCGGCGGCGATCGTGACACTGCGATTGCGGTCGTAGCGGATGATTTCCGTCGGCCCGCCCTGGATGCGGATGTCGGCGATGCTCTGCAGCGGAACGGTGCCGCGGCTGCCGCGGACCCGCAGCTGCCCCAGCGCGTCGACATCGGCGCGCGCATCCGGGCTGAGCTGCACGCGGATGAAGATCTGGCGATCCGGCAGGTTCAGGCGGGCGAGGTTGAAATCGTAGTCGCCGCTGGTCGCCACACGCACCGCCTGCGCGATGTCGCTGGCGGTGACGCCCAGCTCGGCCGCGCGCTGGAAATCGGGCTGGATCACCACTTCGGGGCGCAGCAGACTGGCCGAGGTGCCGATTGCGCCAATGCCGGGAATGGTGCGCAGATCGCGCGCGATGGCCTGCGCCGAGCTTTCCAGCGCCGCGATATCGTTGCCCACCAGCGCCAGCACCAACTGCGATCCCGGCCCCTCGCCGGACAGGGTGATGCGGGCTCCCGGAATCAGGGCGAACGGCTTTTCCAGCGCGGTTTCGATCTGTTGCTGCGTGCGCTTGCGCGCCTCTACCGGCGCCAGCCGCAGCATCAGCGTGGCCGCATTCACGCGCGGTGCCACCGTCTGCGCCTGACGGCCGCCGGCTGCGACGCCCTCGCCGATGGTGAGATACGCGTGATGCACTTCGGGCTGGCTCATGGCGGCCAGGCGCGCGGCTTCGCCGACCGCGCGGGTCTGCTCCAGCGTGCTGCCCGGCGCGAGTTCGATGCGGTAGATCACGGTGGTGCCGTCGTCAGGCGGCACGAACTGTGTCGGCACGTGCGCGACCATGAAGAGCGAGACGATGAAGAACGCGGCCGCCAGTGCCGAGGTGGTCCACGGCCGATCCAGACACCAGCGCACCGCGCGCAGATAGCCGCGCATCACGGGGCCGTCGTCCTCGGCCGGATGCGTGGTGAGGAAGTGCGCGGCCAGCATCGGCGTCAGCAGACGCGCCACCAGCAGCGAGAACAGAACGGCGACCGAAGCGGTCCAGCCGAACTGCTGGAACAGTTCGCCGGTGAGGCCGCCGACCACGGCCGTGGGCAGGAAGACCGCCACCAGCGTCAGCGAGGTGGCGACCACGGCCAGACCGATTTCCTCCACGGCCTCGATTGCGGCCGCCACAGGCGACTTGCCACCACGCAGGTGGCGCATGATGTTCTCGATCTCGACGATGGTGTCGTCCACCAGGATGCCGATCACCAGCGTGATGGCCAGCAGCGTCAGCACGTTCAGGGTGTAACCGAGCAGGGCCATCACCGCGAAGGTCGGAATGATCGAGAGCGGCAGCGAGATGGCGGAGATCAGCGTCGCGCGCCAGTCGCGCAGGAACAGCATCACGACGATCACCGCCAGAATGGCGCCCTCGTAGAGCGCGTTCATCGACTGCCGGTAGTTGGTCAGCACCGGATCGACCCGGTTGACCACCTCGACGATCCGGACTTGCGGGTGCGCGCGGCGCAAGTCCTCCAGCTTCAGCTGCACCCGGTTGTAGACGGACGCCTCATCGAAGCCGCGTGCGCGCAGCACCTCGAAGCCCACCACCGGCACGCCGTCGAGCAGCGCCAGCTGTCGCCGCTCCGCCACCGTGTCGCGCACGCGGGCAATCTCGTCCAGGCGCAGGCGGCGATCGCCGAACGGCAGCGAAACGGCACCCAGCGCCTGTGCGCTGGCCACCCGGCCCAGCGTGCGCACGACCTGCTCCTGTTGGCCCAGTTCGCCGCGTCCGCTGGGCGCGTCCTGCTGCATCGCGCGGATCTGCGCCGACACTTCGCCGGCGGTGATCTGCAGGGCTTGCAGGCGGACGGGGTCGAGTTCGACCCTCACCTCGCGCGTGACGCCGCCCTGCCGGTTGACCTGCTGGACGCCGCTGACGCTGCGCAGCGCCTTGGCGATGGTGTCGTCCACGAACCAGGAGAGATCCTCCTCATTGAGGGTGTCCGACGTGACCGCGAAGGTGGCGGCGGAGGCTGCGCCGGTGTCGAAGCGGCTGACCAGCGGATCGCGCAAGTCGTCGGGCAACAGCGGTCGCGCGCGCGTCACGGCATCGCGGACGTCGTCGAGCGCCTCCTGAATGTCCGTTTCGAACTCGAAGTTGATCAGGATCGACGCGGTGCCATCGGTGATGGTGACGTTGATGTGCTTGATCGCGGCGACGTTGGCGATCTGATCCTCCAACGGCCGCACGACTTCGGTTTCCAGCTGGGACGGCGTCGCCCCGGGCAGCGTGGCCACGACGCTGACCGCGGGGAAATTCATGTCCGGCAGGCTCTGGATGCCCAGCCCGCGGAAGGCGTAAACGCCGGCGATCGCAAGAATCAGAAACAGCAGGATGGAAGGCGCCGGCTTGCGGATCGCCCAGGTCGAGAGATTCACGGCGTCGCCGGGTCCGCGATGGCGACGAGATCCCCGTCGCTGAGGAAGGCGCCCCCGGCCAGCGCCACCTGGGCGTCTGCCGGCAGCGGGGTCAGGATCTCGACGCGGTTGTCGCGACGCGTGCCGGTTTCCACCTTAAGTTCGCGGACGCGACGCTGCGCATCGACCGTCATCACGTATTGCGCGCCGCTGCGGAAGAGCACCGCCGACACCGGCAGCACCTGCGCCTCGTGCGCGTCCAGTTCAAACGTGCCGGACAGGAACATGCCGGACACCAGCTCCGCGTGCTCGGGCAGATCGACATAGACCGTGCCGGTCAGCGTATCCGGCGCGACCGTCGGCGCAATCTGTCGGATGCGACCGCTGATCTGACGCCCGCCCGACAGGTCGATCGTCGCGGCCATGCCCTTGCGCAGGCGGGTCAGCGTGTCGGCGCGCACCTGCGCGCGCCATTCGAGGCGGCCGCCGCGGATCATCCGGAACAGTTCGGTGCCCGGCATCGTGACCGCGCCCACGGTTGCCGGCCGGGCGGAGATGACGCCGGCGTCCGG
>JBFHQK010000216.1:0-4818 GCA_041592255.1 Fontimonas sp. | reverse complement strand
CAGCAGGCGGATCAGGCCGTCGGCCTCGCTGACCAGCTGGGTCTGGGCCGCGTCCATCGCCTGCTGCGCGCGATCCGCCGGCGCGGCGCCGGAGAGCACAGCCCAGGCCTGCGCCAGTCCGTCGATGCGGCACTCGGGATCGGCTTGCGTTCCCAGCGGCGTGCCATCGTCGAAGTACGCGCGGCGATACCAGCCGCCGTCCCAGCCGGCGTCGTCGAGCGCGGCGTGCAGAACCTCGCGGTGGGCGGCGTAGCGGGCGGCGCGCGTGGCGTCGCCGCGCTGGCGGGCCAGCTCGATGAACGGGGTGAGCAGGTCGTAGAGGAAGAAGCCGAGCCAGACGCTCTCGCCGCGGCCCTGGCGGCCGATGCGGTTCATACCGTCGTTCCAGTCGCCGGTGCCCATCAGCGGCAGGCCGTGCGCGCCGCGCCTCAGCGAACGGTCGATCGCGCGGCAGCAGTGCTCGTAGAGCGAGGCGCGGTCGGTCGTGATCGCCGGCTGCAGATAGGCTTCGTCCTGCTCGGGCGCCAGCTCCGGCGCCTGCAGGAAGGCCAGCGCCTCGTCATAGATCGCCGCATCGCCGGTGTCGCGCACGTAACGGTAGGTGACATACGGCAGCCACAGCAGGTCGTCGGCAAAGCGCGTGCGCACGCCGCGGATCACCGGTGCGTCGTGCCACCAGTGCAGCACGTCGCCCTCGACGAACTGACGCTGCGCGTGCAGCAGGATCTGCGCACGGGTGCGCTCGGGCCACAGCAGCGCCAGATTGCCGGCGTCCTGCAGCTGGTCGCGGAAGCCGTAGGCGCCGCTGGACTGGTAGAACGCGGTGCGCGCCCAGATGCGGCAGGCCAGCGCCTGATACGGCAGCCAGCCGTTGACCATCGCGTCGATTTCCGGCGACGGTGTGGTGACCTGCACGCCGTCGAGGCTGTCCTGCCAGAACTGCTGCACCTCGGCGAGCGCGGCGTCGATGGCTTCGGCCTGCGCGTAGCGCGCACTCAAGCGCTCGCGCTCGGCGGCGCTGGTCGCCTCGCCCAGCACAAAGCTCACCACCGCGGTTTCGCCCGGCGCGAGCGTGAGCTGGCGGCGCAGCGCGAAGCAGGGATCGAGGCCGTCGCCGCAGCGGCCGTCGAGCGCGTCGAGCTGCACGGCGACCGGGTTGCGGCTGCTGCGATGCGCGCCGATGAAGCTGCGGCGGTCGCAGCCGTAGCCGCCGTCGCGTCCGCCGACCGCCGCGGCAAAGGCGATGCCGTCGGCGAAATCGCCCGCCGCGTCGCTGCGCGCGCACAGCGTGCCGGCGTCGATCCAGCTGCGGATCGGGCGCTGCGGATCGGGGCGCGTGCCGAGCACCAGACGCTGGTAGGCAAACAGCGACAGCGCGCGGGTCTGGCTGCCGGTGTTGCGCAGTTCCACGCGCACGCACTTCAGCGGGTCGTGACGGGCGACGAACAGCGTCGCCGTCTGGGCGATGCCGTGGGCGGTCGAGCTGTAGCGTGACCAGCCGAAGCCGTGCACGGTCTCGTAGCGCACCGGCGCGGGCGCCGGGCCGGGCAGCACCGACCAGGCCGCGCCGCTGGCGGCGTCGCGCAGGTAGAAGGCCTCGTCGTGCGGATCGCAGACCGGGTCCGCGTTCCACGGCGTCAGCCGGTGCTGCTGGCTGTTGCGGCTCCAGGTCGCGCCGGCGCCGGTTTCGCTGGCCAGACAGCCGAAGCGCTCGTTGGCGATGACGTTGATCCACGGCATCGGCGGGCGCGCCGGCGCCTCGCCCAGCCACGGCAGCTCGATGCGGTAGGCGCGGCCCTCGGCGGTGAAGCCGTGACGCAGCGCGGGCGGCGCCGCCGTGTCGGATCGCAGCGCGGATGCGAACGGCTGCGCGCCGTGCCGTGCCGCCAGCGCCGGCACCGCCGCGGCATCGTCGGCGATGCCGAGCAGGAAGCCGATCTCGCAGCGCTGATCCGGTGCCAGCTCGACGGTGGTGCGTAGCGCAAACAGGGGATCGAGCACGTTGCCGACGCCGCCGTGCATCGCCATCGCCGGCTGCGCGGCGCTGCGCCCGCGGCCGATGAAGCGTGCGCGGTCGGTTTCCCAGGCCTGCGCCGGCGCGCCGGTCAGCGCGTGAAAGATCGTCGGCCAGCGCTCGTCGCTGCCGCGCGGCCGTCGCGTCGCGGTCAGCAGCCCGGCGGCCGGAATGCTGGCGGTCTGCACGAACAGCTTGAGGAAGCACGGATGCTCGAGGTCTGCCTGCGCGTCGGCCAGCGCAATCTCGATGGCGCTGGTGATCTCGATCCGCCGCGTCTGCGCCGAGGTGTTGTGCAGGTGCAGGCGGCGGGTCTCGACCGCATCCGGTGCCTCGACGCGCACGCTCAGCCGGCTGTCGATGCCCTGTGCGTGGCGGGTGTAGACGACTGCGTCGCCTGCCAGCGCGCAGTCGCAGCGGTCGCCGGCGTCCGGCACCGGCTGCCGGGCCGCCGACCACAGCGCGCCGGAATCGAGATCGCGCAGGTAGATGAAGAAGCCGTGCGCGTCCTCGACCGGATCGGCGGGCCAGCGGTTGAGCGCGATGCCGTCGCGGCTCGAGCGCCCGCCACCGTTGTCGGTCAGCACCACGCGGTAGCGGCCCGTGCCCAGCGTGTACGGCGGTTCGGTGGGTGTCATCGGTCGGTGTGAATGCGCAGCTGCACAGGGGTGGCGAGGGCGTCGATGGTCACCGATGCGGCATCGTGGCGCAGCCGGCGGCCGTCATTGACACGCACCGCGGTGATCGTGCCGGCCAGCGGCGGACGCAGCACCAGTGCGCCGCGGATGCCGGGTGCGATCTCGCACTGCAGCGTGCGCTCGTCGAGCCGGCGCAGGGTGTAGCTCAGCGCACCGCGCGGCGTCGGCAGCCCGCGCACGCGCAGGCCGTCGCCGGCGAGCCAGTCCGCATCGACCCCGGCGGCGAGCACCAGCGCGTCCTGCGTCTCGCTTTCGTAGGCGAACAGGCTGTGCAGTGCGAGCACGTATTCCGCGGCGATCCAGGTGTGCGGCAGATCGCCCAGATGGGCGGGGGCGTGCGCATCGCGCCAGGCGATCTCCGGCCACTGGTTCCACGCCGGCGGTCGGCGGTCGGCGAGGAAGAAGCGCAGCAGCTCCAGCGCCGCGTCGCGCCAGCCCAGGCGCACCAGCGCGCCGATGATGCGGATCTCGTAAGGCGTGTAGTTGGCCCAGTCGACTTCGTTCCTCCGCTTGCGCCGCCAGTCGGCGAGATAGCGCGCGTAGGTCTGCTCGACCGCGCCACGGTCGAGCGGCGGAGGCAGGTCGAGCAGCGTCAGCAGAGTGGCCGTCGCGGTCGGGTCGAAGTCGGCCCATTCGAGGCTGCCGGGAATGAAGTCCAGCGCGCGCTGCGCGCGCGTCGCGGCAATCGACGCGAACAGCGCATCGGCGAGGCGCCGCTGCAGCGCGTCGCAGCGCCGTGCCAGCGCGTCGCGGCCGTGCGCCTGCGCCAGCGCGGCCAGGTCGCGCAGCCCGCGCACCGCCCAGGCATCGTCCCAGTAGGAATGTACCGGCTGTGCCAGATAGCCTTCGTGGCTGGCCGACACCGGCAGCAGGCCGGTGGCGTCGAGCAGCCCGGCGATGCACTCCACCGTGCGCGCAAGCGACGGCCACAACTCGCCGAGCAGCGCCGCGTCCGGCGCAAAGCGCTGGTGCTCGGCGATCAGCGCCAGCCACTGGCCATGGCTGTCATGCTCGACCAGCGGGTCGGCGCCGTTGGCATCCACGCAGCAGGGCACGAAGCCGTCGGCGCGCACCTGGGGTGCATACCAGCGGATGAAGTCCTCGACCGCCGCGTGCTGCCGCATCCGCAGCAGTGCGGCGCCCATCACCGCGCCGTCGCGGATCCACGACCGCCGATAGCGCCGCGGCCCCGGCTGCAAGGCCGCGCCGTCGCGCGTGACCAACACCTGCGCTGCCGCCGTCCACGACGCCCGGATCGCCTCCATGCCATCGCCCGCGGCCGCGAGCATGGACGTGGGCACGACCCCCGACCAGTCGAACCCGGGTTCCTCCGCGTCGGCGAGCTGTTCCGGCGTTGCGCCTGCGGTGAGCACGACCGTATCGCCCGATCCGGTTCCGGTGTTCATCTCGAACGTCAGCACGCCGGTGGCAAAGCCGTCTGGATCGGTCACATCCTCGCCCGCAGCCCATCGCGTCTCGGCCAAGCGGCCCAGCGCCGCGGCCACGCTGCCCGCCGCCGCGCGCAAGCCTGTACAGCGGGTCGCGCGCGTCAACGGCCGCACGTGGCCGCCGTCATCGATCTGCAGCACGCCGTCGTGCCAGCTCAGCCGGCGGATCGGCCGCACCCCGCCCAGCGCGCCGTGCTGCTGCCAAGGTGGCGACACCTGAAACGGACGGATCAGCACGAACAGGCGCGCCGCCAAGGCGGTGCTGCCGTGATTCCGCAGCCGGTAGCCGATGCGCAATCGACCCGACGCCGTGGCTTCCGGCGCTGACCGGTCGCATCGTGGAAAGCGCCGACGCGAGCGACCGTTTCCTGTGGGATTTCCGCCGCACGCTCGCGGACCTGTGGGCCGACGCGCACTACGGCACGATGGCCGACAAGCTCCGCGAGGACGGCATCGGCATCTACGCCGAGGCGGCCGGCGTGTCGCTCGAGATGCCGGAGGACACGCTGCTCAACAAGAGCAAGGTCGAGATCCGTACAATTCTCATCACAAAGGGCAATTACAATGATGGGTATGCCCGCGTCTAGCTGTAGATCGTATGAGGCGACGGCTCCGGCGTTTAATCTGCCAAGCTCGCTCTCATAGCTTCGAGAGATTT
>JBFHQK010000215.1:0-4861 GCA_041592255.1 Fontimonas sp. | reverse complement strand
GTGGCCGGGCGCTGCTCGAGTGGAGCATCGCGCCGTTTCTTGATCTGGACTGGATCGATGGCGTCGTGCTGGTGCTGGCGCGCAGCGACACCGAATACGCGCGCCTGCCGATCGCGCGGCATCCGCGCGTCCACACCGCCGTCGGCGGCGCGGCACGCGCCGAGTCGGTGCTCGCGGGCCTGGCTGCCGTGGCGGAGCGCAGTCGCGGCTTCCGCGAGGTGCACGTGTTGGTGCACGACGCGGCGCGACCCTGCGTGACGGAGGCCGAGATCCAGCGGCTGCAGCAGGAGGCCGACGATCGCAACGGCGGTCTGCTCGCGCTGCCGGTCAGCGACACGCTCAAGCGGGGCAAGCAGAGTCGTGTCGCGGAGACCGTGGACCGGGCGTTCTACTGGCGCGCGCAGACGCCGCAGCTGTTCCGCCTCGATCAGCTGATGGCCGCGCTGCAGGAGTGCGCGGCGCGTGGACTGGAAATCACCGACGAGTCCAGCGCGATGGAGCGGGCGGGCTACAAGCCGCGGCTGGTGCGTGGGCAGGAGTCCAACATCAAGGTGACCTATCCCGAGGATCTGCGCCTGGCCGAGTTCTGGCTGGCGCGCCAGGAGCAGCAGCCATGACGTTGCGGATCGGCCACGGCTTCGACACGCACCGTCTGGAGGCGGGGACCGGAGTGACCCTGGGGGGAGTCCCGATCGCCTGTCCGTATCGGATTGTCGCGCACTCGGATGGCGACGTGCTGATTCACGCCCTGTGTGACGCCTTGCTCGGCGCGATCGGCGCGGGCGACATCGGCCACCTGTTTCCGGATAGCGACCCGCAGTATCGCGGCATCGACAGCCGCAAGCTGCTCGCAGAGGTGATGCGGCGCGTGCGCGCGCAAGGCTACGGCGTCGTCAACGCGGATCTGAGCCTGATCGCACAGGCCCCCAGGGTCGCGGCGCATGTGCCGGCGATGCGCACCGCGCTGGCGGCGGATCTGGGCGTGGAGCCGGCCTGCGTCAACGTCAAGGCGACGACCAACGAGGGCATGGATGCGCTCGGGCGCAAGGAGGGGCTGGCCGCCCACGCCGTGGTGTTGCTTCAGGCGGTTGTTGCAGGGTAAGCGCGGGCCTACACTCCGGCCATGCTGGACACCGATGCACCCAAGGAAGGACGTCGCGCGGCGCGCAACCGCCGCGACACGCGCGAAGCGATCCTCAACTGCGCGGAGCAGCTGCTGCAGCGGTGTGGATACAGCGGCTTTGCCTATCAGCAGATCGGCGCGCAGCTGGGGATCCGCAACGCGGCGATCCACTATCACTTTCCTGCCAAGGCCGATCTGGGCATCGCGCTGGTGCAGCGTTACCGCGCCCGTTTCGCCGCATGGGGCGCGGCGCTGTCACCGGCGCTCGACGGCGCTGCGCGCCTGCGTGCGTACTTCGCGCTGTATGCCGAGCATCTCGAGGCCGACGGCTGCCGGCTCTGCCCCGGCGGGGCGCTGGCCGCCGAGTTCGGTACGCTGCCCGACGCGATCCGGCTTGAAGTCCGCCTGCTGATGCGCGAGATGCACACCTGGCTGACGCAGACGCTGGAGCAGGGGCGCCGCGACCGCACGCTGGACTTCGGCGGCGATGTGGACGGCAAGGCGGTCCAGGTCGGTGCCGCGCTGCAGGGGGGCTTGCAGATCGCGCGACTGGCCGGACCCGAGCGCTTCCATCAGTTGCTGGAGCAGTTGTCGCTCGAGCTCAGCCCGCAGCGCACCGCCGCAGGCGGCTGAGTCGCCTCAGCTCGCGCGCAGCAGCACGTAGATCGCACCGGTGCCGCCGTCAACCGGCCGCGCGCTGCAGTACCCCAGCACATCCCGGCGCCGCCGCAGCCAGCTGTCGAGCAGGCGCTTGAGGACGGGGCCGCTGTTGGGCGAGCCGTTGCCCTTGCCGTGGACGATGCGCACGCAGCGCAGGTCGCGCGCCTGGCACTCGGCCAGGAACCGGGTCACCGCGCGGTGGGCCTGCTCGCGGTTGCAGCCATGCAGATCCAGATCACGCTCGATGCGGTAATGCCCGCGGCGCAGGCGGCGCAGCACGCTGTCCTGCAGGCCGGCCGCGCGATACTGCAGTGTCTCGCCGTGCTCGAGCAGTTCCGGATCGGGGTCATGCAGCATCTCGCGCAGCACCGCCTGATCGTCGGCTAGGCGGCTGCGGGGCAGGGGCGCCGGCCGGGACGGCGGGGCGGCGACGTGCGCGGACGGCGCGCGCGGGCGCACGTCGCTCATCGCGCGGCGGAACAGGTCGGCGTCGTCATCAGTCGGGTTCATGCTGATTGGATGGGCCGTTCGCGCGCAGGTTCCCGGGGCCGGATGGCGGCGATCATAACCGGCGGCGGCGGGTTAAACTGGCGCCAGTTCTACTGGCGTTTATGAAAATCCTGCTTTCGAACGACGACGGCTGCATGGCTCCCGGCCTGGTCTGCCTGCGCGACCATTTGCGGACCCGGCATCAGGTCACCGTGGTGGCCCCCGACCGCAACCGCAGCGGTGCCAGCAATTCGCTGACACTGCTGAATCCGCTGCGCGTGCAGCAGCATGCGGACGGCACGCTGTGTGTCGACGGCACGCCCACCGACTGTGTCCATCTGGCACTGACCGGCCTGCTGGAGACGCAGCCGGACATGGTCGTGTCGGGCATCAATGCCGGGGCCAATCTGGGCGACGACACGCTGTACTCCGGCACCGTGGCCGCGGCCATGGAGGGACGCCACCTGGGCTGCTCGGCCATCGCGATTTCCAACGTCGCGATCGCGCCGAAATACTTCGACACCGCGGCGCGGGTAGCGCTGCGGCTGGTCGAGCGCCTCGAGGCGGCGCCGCTGCCCGGCGACACGATCCTCAACGTCAACGTGCCCGATGTGCCGTGGGACGATCTGGCCGGCTACGAAGTCACGCGCCTGGGCAATCGCCACCGCGCCGAGGAAGTGTTCCGCGGACAGGATCCGCGCGGGCGGGCGATCTACTGGATTGGTGCCGCGGGACCGGAGGCCGACTGCGGTCCGGGCACTGATTTCCACGCCATTGCGCACAACCGCGTCGCCATCACGCCGCTGCTGGTGGATCTGACCCGGCATGCGGCGCTGGAGCAGCTCGGCAGCTGGGCGGAGGCGCTATGAGCGTGCTGCGAATGCCGCGGCCGATGGGAAGCGGCAGCGCGCCCAGCAGCGCGCAACAGCGGCTGATCGACGAGCTGCGGCGCCAGGGTATCGACGACGAGCGCGTGCTCGCGGCGATCGCCAAGGTGCCGCGCCATGAGTTTGTCGACGATGCGCTGAAGAACCGCGCCTACGAGAACAACGCGCTGCCGATCGGACACGCGCAGACGATTTCGCAGCCTTACGTCGTGGCGCTGATGACGCAGACGCTGCTGGCCGGGCGCAAGCCGCCGGAGCGCGTGCTCGAGATCGGCACCGGCTGCGGCTACCAGACTGCGGTACTCGCCGAACTGGTGCCGCTGGTCTTCACCGTCGAGCGCATCAAGCCGCTGTCCGAGCAGGCGCGGCGGCGTCTGGCGGCGCTGGGCTGTCGCAATATCCATTTCGGCTACGCCGACGGCATGAACGGCTGGCTGCCGTACGCGCCCTTCGACGGCATCGTGGTGACGGCGGGCGCCGAATCGGTGCCGCCGGCGCTGGTGCCGCAGCTCGCGCCCGGCGGTCGCCTCGTGATCCCGGTGGGGCCGCAGGGGGCGCAGGTCCTCAAGTTGATCGAGCGTCGCGGCGCCGGTGTGCGCGAGCAGGATCTCGGGCGGGTCAGCTTCGTGCCGCTGCTGCCGGGAAAGAGCGGATGAGACTGTTCAGCCGGCTCTACGACTGGATGATCAGTGCCGCGCGGCATCGGCACGCATCCTGGTACCTGGGCGCGGTCAGCGTCGCGGAATCGTCGTTCTTCCCGCTGCCGCCGGACGTGATGCTGGCGCCGATGACGCTGTCGCGCCCGCGGGACTGGGCCTTCCTCGCGGCGCTGACGACGCTGACGTCGGTCGCCGGTGGACTGCTGGGCTACGCCATCGGGCATTTCCTGCTCGATGCGGCGCTGCCGCTGGTCGAGCAGTGGGGCTATCTGCCCGCGTATCACACCGCGGTGAGCTGGTTCGAGCGCTACGGCTTCTGGGCGATCTTTGCCGCCGGCTTCACGCCGATTCCCTACAAGGTGTTCACGATCTCCGCCGGCGCCGCGCAGATGGCACTGCTGCCGTTCGTGCTCGGTTCGCTGGTCGGACGCGGCGGGCGCTTCTTTCTGGTGGCCGGTCTGGTGCGCCTGATCGGCCCGCGGATTGAGCCGCAGCTGAGGCGGTCGGTGGATGCGATCGGCTGGGCGTCGCTGCTGTTGCTGTTGCTGGGGCTGTGGGTGTGGCAGGCATGAGGCCGCTGCGTGCCGCAGCGCTGGCGCTGGCGTCGCTGTGTGCCGGCTGCGCCGGCTGGTCGAGCTGGGAACCGCCGCAGGAAGTGCCGGTCAGGCCGTGGCGGGCGGTCGGGCCCGATGACTACATGGTCGTGCGCGGCGACACGATGTATTCGATCGCATTCCGGCACAGCCTCGACTACCGGCAGCTCGCGCGCTGGAACGGGATCGGCGCCGATTACCTGATTCATCCGGGCCAGGTGCTGCGGCTCAAGGCCGCGGCCGCGCCGCCCCGGCCGCGCCATGTCAACGGTGACATCGAGTCGGTGGGCATGGACGATGTCGAGGTGGTCAAGCCGCAGCCGGTGGCGGTGAACAGTCCGCCGCTGGTCGATGCGGGCGCCGAGAGACCCGACGTGGGCGGCGCGTACGAGTGGACCTGGCCCACGGCCGGGATCGTCGTGCGCGGATTCGGCCAGGACGGCAGTCGCG
>JBFHQK010000214.1:0-4877 GCA_041592255.1 Fontimonas sp. | reverse complement strand
TCAGCTGATCGCGCCGCGCGAGGAACTCGACAAGTACAGCGAGTCGACCCGGCTGGTGGTGGTGACCAAGGCCAATCACCGCTCCACCGTGCATCACCCCGAGTACATCGACGTGATCTCGGTGCGGCGCTTCGGACCCGACGGCAGCGTGCGCGGGATCTGCCGCTTCATCGGCCTGTTCTCGTCCGAGGCCTACATCGAGCGCCCCCGCAACATCCCGCTGATCCGCCGCAAGGCCGAGCACGTGCTGCGGCGTTCACGGCTGCGCGAGGACTCGCACTCCGGCAAGAATCTGCGCGAGATCATGCACCAGCTGCCGCGCGACGAGCTGTTCCAGTCGAGCGAGGACGAGCTCTACGAAACCTGCATGGGCATCCGCGCGCTGCGCGATCGGCATCAGCTCCGGCTGTTCATGCGACGCGACCGCTACGGCCGCTTCTTCTCGTGCATGGTCTACCTGCCGCGCGACCGCTATTCGCGCGAGCTGCGCGACCGCATCGCCGCCGAGCTGACGACGATCTGCAGCGCCAGCGGCATCGACCGCAACACCGAGTTCCTGCGTCAGGGTCTGGCGCGGATCCACTACATCGTGCGCACGCGGCCGGGGACGACGCTGCCGCTGACGACCGCGGAGGTGGAGGCGCGCCTGCTGGCGGCGACGCGCTCCTGGCGCGATCAGCTGCGCGAGGTGCTGCAGCGCGGCGGTGCGGCGGATGCCGCGCGCGCGGCGGCGTTTCTCGATGGCTTTCCGCTGTCCTATCAGGAGTCGGTCGCCCCGCTGGAGGCCGCGGCCGATCTGCAGTATCTGGTGCAGGTGAGCGAGGCGCAGCCGGTGCTGCCGCGCCTGCTCGTCGATACGCAGGCCGTGGGCAAGGCCTGCCCGACGGCGCTCAAGCTGTATTGCTGGAAGCGGCCGCTGCCGCTGTCGGACGTCCTGCCGGCGCTGGAGCATTTCGGCCTGCGGGTGATCTGGCAGGATCCGACGCGGATCGAGGCGCGCGACGGCGCATCGGTGTGGATTCAGGAGTTCCAGATCCAGGTGGTCGGCGAGTGCACGCTGCCGCCGGCGCAGCAGCGCAGCTACTTCGAGCAGGCGTTTCTCAGCACCTGGAGCGGGCAGACCGAGAACGACGGGCTCAACCGCCTGGTGCTGATGGCCGGCCTCGATGCACGGCAGATCGTATGCCTGCGCACGATGGCCAAGTATCTGATCCAGACCGGCCTGCCGTTCAGTCAGGACTACATGGAGCGCCAGCTGGCCGAGCACGCGCCGATCGCGCGCCTGCTGGTGCGGCTGTTCGAGACGCGTTTTGACCCCCGCATCACCGACCCGGAGCGCCGCAGCGAAGCCGGACTGCGCATCGCGCAGGAGCTCGATCAGCGGCTCGACGAGGTGGCAACGCTCGACGGCGACCGCGTGCTGCGGGCGTTCACGGCGGTCGTGCGCGCGGCCCTGCGCACCAACTACTTCCAGCTGGGCGCCGACGGCAGACCCAAGCCCTACGTCAGCATCAAGCTCGATCCGCGCGGCGTGCCGGAACTGCCGGCGCCGCTGCCGATGTTCGAGATCTTCGTCTACGCGCCCGAGGTCGAGGGCATTCACCTGCGCGGCGGCCGGGTTGCGCGCGGCGGCCTGCGCTGGTCGGACCGGCGGCAGGATTTCCGCACCGAGGTGCTGGGCCTGATGAAGGCGCAGATGGTCAAGAACGCCATCATCGTCCCGGTCGGTGCCAAGGGCGGATTCGTCGTCAAGCAGGGCGATCCGGCCCATCGCGAGGCCTGGCTGAAGCAGGGCATCGAGTGCTACAAGACCTTCCTGCGCGGCCTGCTCGATGTGACCGACAACCGCGTCGGCGATGCCATCGTGCCGCCGCATGACGTGGTGCGCCACGACGACGATGATCCCTATCTGGTGGTCGCCGCCGACAAGGGCACGGCGACGTTTTCCGACATCGCCAACGGGCTGGCTGCCGAATACGGATTCTGGCTCGGCGACGGTTTCGCCTCGGGCGGCTCGGCCGGCTACGACCACAAGAAGATGGGCATCACCGCGCGGGGCGCCTGGGAGAGCGTCAAGCGCCACTTCCGCGAGATCCCGCGCAGCGATGACCGCGGCCAGCTCGGTGCCGGCATCGACATCCAGCACCTGCCGTTCACGGTGGTCGGCATCGGCGACATGTCGGGCGACGTGTTCGGCAACGGCATGCTGCTGTCGCGCACGATCCGGCTGCTCGCGGCCTTCGATCACCGGCACATCTTCATCGATCCGGATCCCGATCCGGAGCGCTCGTTTGCCGAGCGCGAGCGCCTGTTCAAGCTGCCGCGTTCGAGCTGGGACGACTACGACCAGTCGCTGATCTCCGCCGGTGGCGGGATCTGGCCGCGCGCGGCGAAGCTGATCCGCCTGTCGGCGGAGGCGCGTCAGGCGCTGGCGATCGAGCGCGCGGCCCTGACGCCGCACGAGCTGATGCGCGCGATCCTCAAGGCACCGGTGGATCTGCTGTGGAACGGCGGCATCGGCACCTACGTCAAGAGTCAGCACCAGTCGCACCAGGACTGCGGCGACCGCGCCAACGACGCGATCCGCGTCAATGGCCGCGAGCTGCGCTGCAAGGTGGTGGGCGAGGGCGGCAATCTGGGGCTGACGCAGCCCGGCCGCATCGAGGCGGCGCTCAACGGCGTGCGCCTGAACACCGACTTCATCGACAACGCTGGCGGGGTGCACAGCTCGGATCGCGAGGTCAACATCAAGATCCCGCTCAACCGGCTGCTGCGCGAGGGCGGGCTGACGCGCGAGATCCGCGACCCGTTTCTCGCCGAGATGACCGACGACATCGTCCGCGCGGTGCTGCAGGACAGCTACGTGCAGAGCCTCGCGGTGTCCTTGCTCGAGCGCGATGCGCCGGCGCGCCTGGACGAGCACGCCAATCTGATGCGGACCCTGGAGCGGGACGGGCTGCTCGCGCGCGCCGTCGAGTTCCTGCCCGACGACGAGGGGCTCAAGGACCGCCGCAGCGCCGGCCATGGCCTGAGCCGGCCCGAACTGTCGGTGCTGCTGTCCTACAGCAAGATCTCGCTGTACGACGCCGTCGTCGGTTCCGACGTGTCCGATGACCCGTTCTTCGACCGCGATCTGCTGTCGTACTTCCCGCCGCGCATGGTCGAGCGGTATCAGGACGATCTGCTCAAGCACCGTTTGCGACGCGAGATCGTGGCGACGATCCTGTCCAACGCGGTGGTCAACCGCATGGGCTGCGCCTTTGCGCACCGCTTTGCCGAGGACCACGGCGTGGCACGCGCCGAGGTCGTCAAGGCCTATGCGATTGCGCATGAGATCTACGAGGGTGACCGCTACTGGGTGCCGATCCAGGCGCTGGATGCGGCGGTGCCGGCGGCGGTGCAGCTGCGGCTGTTCAGCCGCGCGATCGGCCTGATGAAGCACGTCACCACCTGGCTGCTGAACTACAAGTGGAGCGCGCGCCCGATCGGCGAGGCGGTGCACGCGTTCCGTGGCGGGATCGCGGAGCTCGCCGCGCTGATGCCGGACTGCCTGCCGGGCAGTTATCGCGCCGACTGGGACAAGGCCGTGGCGGGCATGGGCGCCGACGGCGTGCCCGAGGACCTCGCCCGGCAGCTGGCGAACACGATGGTGCTGGGCAGTGCGCCCGACATCATCGAGCTGGCCGACCACGCCCAGGTGTCGCTGCCCGAAGCCGCGAGCGTCTACTTCCAGATTGGTGACCGCCTGCGCGTGCTGTGGCTGCTGTCGTCGATCATCGGCTTTCGCGTGCGCAGCAAGTGGCAGGCGCTGGCGCGCTCGAATCTGCGCGAGGACACCTACCGCCTGCATCGCCAGGTGGCGGCGCGCATCCTGCGCCAGCCCGGCGACACGGCCGACGCGCGCATCGATGCGTGGACGGCGGCGCACGAGGCCAAGGTGAAATTCGGCACGCAGCGGCTGCAGGAACTGCAGAGCGTGGGCACGCACGATTTCATGACGCTGGCGGTGGGTGTGCGCGAGTTGCGCAAGCTGCGGGCGCTCTGAGCGTGTTCCCTCCCGCAAGGGGCAGGAAGCTGAGGATGGCGCCGTCTCGATGCCGGTCAGCGAGCGCGCGTCGAACCTCGCGGTGCCGCCCTGGCGCATGCGCAGGGTCGCGTTGGCGGCGGTTCCAGGGTTCGATGTCCGCAGTCATCGGACTTCGCATATCGTAGCGCGAGGATGTCCATCGAGCGGCCGGCGCGCGGCGCGCGCGACGGCTGCGAACCGATGGCGCTGGATCTGCGCAAGGAACGTTGAGGTCATGGGGATCGGAGAGCTGTTTTCACTCGGCTGCGCGCTGGCCTGGGCAATCGCGGTCATCCTCTACAAGAAGTCCGGCGAGCATCTGCAGCCGTTCGCGCTCAATCTGGTCAAGAACACGCTGGTGCTGCCGCTGTTTGCGCTGACGGTGCTGGTTGTCGACGGCGCGGCGCTGCCGCCGATTCCGCCCGCCGACCTGGGCATCATCGCGCTGTCGGGGCTGCTGGGCATCGCGGTGGGCGACACGCTCTACTTCCACGCGCTGAATTCCATCGGGGCCAGCCGCATGGCGGTGGCGCAGGCCTTGTACTCGCCGTCGGTGATCCTGCTGTCGTTTGTCTACCTCGGCGAGCACCTCGGCGCGTGGCAGTTTGTCGGTGTCGGCCTGGTGCTCGGCGGCATCGTGCTGGTGACCTGGAGCCGCAACCGCGGCGCGGCCGATGCGCGCGCCGTGGGGATCGGCGTGGCCTGGGCGGTGTTCTCGGTGTTTCTGATGGCGCTGGGCGTGGTGATTGCCAAGCCGATGTTGGAGCAGCACAGCTTTTTGTGGGTGGTGGCGCTGCGCATCGCCGCGGGG
>JBFHQK010000213.1:0-4939 GCA_041592255.1 Fontimonas sp. | reverse complement strand
TGCTGCAGTTCGACGTCGTCCAGTACCGGCTCAAGGACGAATACGGCGTCGACTGCGTGTTCGAGGCGGTGCAGGTCAACACCGCGCGCTGGGTCGAGTGTGACGACGCCAAAAAGCTCAAGGAATTCAGGGAGAAAAACGACACCCGCCTGGCGCTGGATCACTACGGCGACCTGGTGTATCTGGCGTCGAGCGCGGTCAATCTCGCGATGGCCCGGGAGCGCTTCCCGGACGTGCGCTTCCTGGAAACGCGGGAACACGGGCAATAAGCCCGATATCTGACCATGTCACCCTGTCGCGCCTATTGATTTCTGGCCCCGATCACTTCCGATCCCGCACATGCACGCACCGCTCGCTTCCCGCCGCATCGATCCCGCCAGCTGGCCGATGCTCGCCCTGTTCGTGGCAATCCACCTGGCCTGCTTCGGCGCCTACTTCACCGGCGTGACCTGGCGTGATCTCGCGCTGGGCATCGCCCTGTATGCGATCCGCATGTTCGGCGTGACGGCCGGCTACCATCGCTACTTCGCGCACCGGGCCTACAAGACCGGGCGCGTGATGCAGTTCCTGCTCGCCTGCCTGGCGCAGTCGTCGCTGCAGTCGGGCGCGCTGTGGTGGGCGGCCAAGCATCGCGATCACCACAAGTACTCGGACACGCCGCTGGACGCGCACTCGCCGCGTCAGTACGGCTTCTGGTTCGCGCACATGGGCTGGATTTTCAACCGGCAGGCGCAACAGGCCGATTACGCGCGCATCCCGGAGTTCATGCAGTTCCCCGAACTGCGCTTCATCAACACGTATCACTGGATTCCCGGCGCGCTGCTCGGCCTCTCGGTGTGGCTGATCGGGGGCTGGTCAGCGCTGGTCGTCGGCTTTTTCTGGTCGACCGTGCTGCTCTGGCACGGCACCTTCTGCATCAACTCGCTGGTGCACGTGTTCGGCCGCCAGCGCTATCTCACCGGCGACGACTCGCGCAACAACTGGCTGTTCGCGCTGCTGTCGCTGGGCGAGGGCTGGCACAACAATCACCACTACTACATGGCCTCGGCGCGGCAGGGCTTCCGCTGGTGGGAGGTCGACATCACCTACTACGTCCTGCTGGGGCTGAAGTCGGTCGGCCTGGTGTGGGAGCTGCGCGATCCGCCGCCGCACGTCCTCGCCGGCGAGCGCCAAGTATCGGCGGAGATGAAGGATCGCATCGCTGCGCTGCTGGCGCATTCGTTCTCGGCCGATCGCATCGTCAAGCGCATGCAGAAGCGCTGGGCCGAGCTCAATCCCGGAAAGAGCTTCGACGACTGGCGCGCGCGCTGGCATGAGCAGATGGTGCACGGCCGCGAGCAGATCCAGCAGCTGATCCACCCGGAGCTGCCCAGTCTCGACCAGCTCTACCGGCGCGCGCGCCGCCAGTTTGCGCGCACGCCGGCGCTCGAGGAGATCGTCGCCCGTGCGCGTGAAATGCTGGCGCAGTCGGTGATGCTGCGGCTCGAAGCGGTGCCGGCGCGCTGAGTCCCGGCGCGGCGCTTGCCCGCGCGCCCTAGCGCTGCAGCATCGTCTGCGCCGCCTTGACCAGATCCTCGGCGCTGATGTTGCCGGGCACGGCAAGGCCGCGCTGGACTGCCGGGCGCTCGCGGATGCGCTGGCGCCAGGCCAGCAGGTGGGGCAGGTCGGCCAGTGTCACGCCGGCCCAGCCGTGCACGTTGACCCAGGGGAAGCAGGCGATGTCGGCGATCGAGTACTCGTCGCACAGGTATTCGCGCCCCTCGAGCCGGCGCTCCAGCACCTCGTACAGGCGCCGCGTCTCGTGCTGGTAGCGGTCGATGACCGGCTGGATCTTTTGCGGGAAGTAGCGGAAAAAGACATTGGCCTGGCCCTGCATCGGGCCGATGCCGCCCATCTGGAACATCAGCCACTGGATCACCGTCGAGCGTCGTTGCGGCTCGGTCGGCAGCAGCCGGCCGTACTTCTCGGCGAGGTAGATCAGGATCGCGCCGGACTCGAAGACCGCGAAGTCGCCGTCGACCAGCGTCGGGATGCGGCCGTTGGGATTGAGCTGCACATACTCCGGGCGTCTTTGTTCGCCGCGTGCCAGATTGACCGGCACGACCCGATAGGCGGCGCCGAGTTCTTCGAGCAGGATCGACACCTTGTGGCCGTTGGGCGTCGGCGCGGTGTACAGCACCAGGTCGGTTTGTGGCGCGCTCATGTGGCGATTCTCCTGCAGAACTGGCAAGCCGGGGTGGCCGTCACCGCATGCGCGCCGGCGGCGCCGCGGCCGTTGCCGGGCTGCTACAGCGCGTCGTAGAGGCGCAGGCGGTATTCGCGCGTGCGCGCGTCGGCGGAGCCGAGCCAGTCGAACAGGTCGATCAGGCGCTTGCGGGCGACATCGTCGCCGAACTTGCGGTCGGCGCGCACCGCGGCGATCAGGAGGTCCATTGCCGGCTCGATCGCGCCGCTGCCCAGGGTGCGCGCCGCCTCGAGATACGGACCGCGCGCCGGCGACTCCGGCAGATCGGCGCCGGGCGATTCGACGAAATCCAGCACCCGCAGCATCGCCTGTGCGTCGGCGCCGTCCTTGCTGTCCGGCGCAATGCGCGCGAGCAGGTGGCGCGCGGCGCGCGGGTCTTCGAGCAGCAGCAGGCGTGCCAGCCGCAGTCCGACGCCGGGCGGTGCGTCAGGATCGCGCGCCGCGTGCAGCAGCAGCGCGCGCGCATCGGCAACATGGCCCTCGGCCAGCAGCGCATCCACGTCGGCCAGCACATCGGCGGACGGCTGCGGCAGTGCGCGTTCCAGCCACTGCTCGATGGCGGACTGCGGCTGCACGCCGGTGAACTCGTCGACGACGCTGCCGCCGATGATCAGCTTGACGTTGGGAATGCCGCGCACCCCGGCGCGCTGCGCCCATTCCTGATGCTGGTCGGTGTTGACCTTGGCCAGCACGACGCGGCCGGCGAACTTGTGCACGGCGGCCTCGAGCGCCGGCGCCAGCGCCTTGCACGGCCCGCACCAGGGCGCCCAGAAATCGACCAGGACCGGCATCTGCTGCGAGCGTTCGAGCACCTCGCGCGCGAAGTCGGCCACATCGAAAATGGCGGAGGGCTGCTGCGGTGCGGGCGTGCCGAGGGTCATCATGGGACGTGCGCGGAAGAACGGGGGCTACATTCCAGCACGAAACGTCGCGGCGATCACGAGGTGCGGCTGCGCGCGCAGCGGTGCTCGGCGCAGGGCAGCTGGTCGAGCGGAATGCGCAGATAGCGCACGCCGTTGGCCGCGGGCTCGGGCAGGTGGCCGGCGCGGATGTTGACCTGCAGTGACGGCAGGATCAGCACCGGCGCGGCCAGCGTCGCGTCGCGGGTCTCGCGGCGCTGCACGTACTCGTCCTCGCCGATGCTGTCGCGCGCCATCACATTGCCGGCGCGCTGCGCGGCCACCGTGGTCTCCCAGGTCGGCTCGCGGCCGCCCGGCGGATAGTCGTGACACATGAACAGGCGCGTCTGCGGCGGCAGCGCCAGGATGCGGCGGATCGAGCGGTACAGCGTGCGCGCGTCGCCGCCGGGAAAGTCCGCGCGTGCGGTGCCGTAGTCCGGCATGAAGAGGGTGTCGCCGACAAAGGCGGCATCGCCGATCAGGTAGGTGACGCAGGCCGGCGTGTGACCGGGGGTGTGCAACACCTGCGCTTCCAGGCCGCCAATGCGGAACCGCGCACCGTCAGCGAACAGCTGTTCGAACTGCGAGCCGTCGGTCGGAAAATCGGCTCCGAGATCGAACAGCTTGGCGAAGGTCTGCTGCACCGTGCGGATGTTCTCGCCGATCGCCACGCGTCCGCCGAGATGCTGCTTCAGATACTGCGCGCCGCTGAGGTGGTCGGCGTGTGCGTGGGTTTCCAGGATCCACTCGACGCGCAGCCGCTCCCACGCGACATGGTCGCGGATCGCATCGGCCGAGTGATGGCCGATGTGCCCCGACTTGGGATCGTAATCCAGCACCGGATCGATGATCGCGCAGGCGTCGCTGGCCGGGTCGCGGACCACGTAGCTGACGGTGTAGGTGACAGGATCGTAGAAGGCGGTGACGGTCGGTTTCATCGGGACTCCGAATCAATGGCGTGGCGCGGCGTCCGCTCCGCGCTGACATGAACATTAGATACAGCTAATACAGACAGTGACGAAAGGCAAACCCGCGTGCGCAGGCCCTGGCAGGCAAGCTAAGGCCACCGCGCAGCGGCGGCATTGATCTGGATCGGATGCAGCGCGGCGTTGCCGCCGTTACCCTCGGGCGTCGTCCGGCCCGTCACCGGGCTGTCACGCGGCTGCAAAAATCCAGGAGCAAGCTTGCGCGTCTGATCGAATTTCCAGGGAGAATGTGATGCGCATGGGGTTTGTGCGGGCCGGCCTTGCGGCCGTGACGGTGCTTGCGGTCAGCGGGTGCGCCGTGAAGGGCGGCTGGATGGGAGCGGACGCCGAGAAGGCCTATGACAAGGACATGAAGGCCAAGGCCGAAGCCGCTGCGCTCAACAACGACGACTACTACGAGATCCATGCGGACGGCCGCATCTACGTGCTGTCGGATCTCAAGGAGTACCAGACCTTCCGCGCGACCCGGGAGATTCCGCTGGTCGTCACCCGCATCGGTGCCGGACCCAACCGCGAGACGGTCAAGCTGGCGCTCCTCAAGGCGGAAGCCAAGGCAATGGAAAAGACCGTCGGCTACAAGGGTGCGGCGCAGAAGATGTTCGAGGGCGAGCTCAAGGGTGCCGACAGCGGTTTCTACGGCGAGATCCACAAGGACGGCCGCATCTACGTGTTCAGCGCCTGGAAGGATCTCGAGGCGTTCAAGACCAGCGGCGAAGCCGCCTACGGTCTGACCCGGGTGGGCAAGGGCCCGAACCGTGAGACCGTGGTGTTCGTGCAGAACAGCAAGTCGGCGACGGAAGCGCCCGCCG
>JBFHQK010000212.1:0-4941 GCA_041592255.1 Fontimonas sp. | reverse complement strand
TTCAAATACAAGCCGCGCGTCGAGAACGGCCGGCCGATCGAGGTGCCGCGGGTGCAGCACCTGATCACGTTCAAGCTGGAGAACTGATGCGCATGCGGATTGCGACGGTTGCGGTGATGCTCGCCGTCCTGCTGGGGCCGGGCGCCGCAGGGCAGGCGCGGGCGGCGGAGAAGGACAAGCCGGTCAAGCCGCCGACCAAACAGACGCAGACGCTGCGCGCCGACACCTACAAGAAGCTCGAAGTGGTGCAGCAGGCGTTCGACGCCAAGGACTACGCCGGCGCACTGGCGGGCCTGGACGCGCTCAAGGCCACGGAAGCCAAGCTCAACGACTACGAGCGGGCGACGCTGTACAACCTCTACGCCGCGGTCTATTACGCCCAGGACGATACGCAAAAGGCGATTGCGGCCTACGGCACGGTGCTCCAGCAGCCCGGTTTGCCGGAAGGCCTGCGCGACAGCACGCTGTTTGCGCTGGCGCAGCTGTACTTCGTCATCGAGCAGTACGACCAGGCGGTCACCACCCTGAAGCAGTGGTTCGCCGTCGTGCCCGAGCCGTCGGCGGACGCCTACGTGCTGCTGGCGCAGGCGTACTACCAGCAGCAGAAGTACGCGGAGGCCGAAGCCCAGATCATCCAGGGTCTACGCATCGCCAAGGCCCGGCAGCAGCAGCCCAAGGAGAACTGGCTGGCGCTGCTGCGCGCGGTGTATTACGAACTCGGCCAGTACGACCGCTCGGCCAAGGTGCTCGAAATCCTGATCGGGCTGTATCCGAAGGAAAGCTATTACCTGCAGCTGTCCGGCATGTACGGCCTGCTGGGCAACCAGAAGGCGCAGCTGGCCACGCTGCACGCCGCCTACCAGGCCGGCATGGTGAGCAAGGAATCCGAGCTGCTCAATCTCGCGCGCCTGTATCTGGTGGAGGAGGCGCCGTATCCGGCGGTGCAGCTGCTGACGCAGGGGTTCAAGGACCAGCAGCTGCAGGTCAACGAGCAGAACCTGATGCTCTATGCGCAGGCGCTGTCGTTCGCCAAGGAGTACGAACGGCAGGTTCCGGTGCTCAGCAAGCTCGCACAGATGACCGGGCAGTCCCGGCACTATCTCTATCTGGGCCAGGCGCAGTCCGAGCTCGGCCAATGGGCGGCGGCGGCAGCCTCGTTCCGCGGCGCGCTTGACGGCAAGGGCGTTGAGGACGCCGACAGCGTGCGCATGCAGCTGGGCACGGCGCTGTTCAACGCCGGACGGCTGCAGGAGGCGCGCCGCATGTTCGCCGCGGCTGCCGCCTCCGAGAAGTACGCCGAGGCCGCCGCCAACTGGATGAAGTTCGTCGCCGCCGAGATCGAGCGCCAGCGCGCCTTTTCCGCTGCGCCGCAGGCCGACGCCGCGCTGCTGGCGCAGTAAGCCTGCCTCAGCGATAGCGGTAGATGAAGTCCAGGCCCAGCGCGCGCGGCTCGCCCCAGACCACCGCGCGGTCGGCCTGCGGCAGATTGTCGATCGCCATCAGCGGATAGTGCGCGTCGGCAAGATTGCGGCCCCATAGCGCGATATCGAGCGTGCCCTGGGTGCCGATGCGCAGATCGGCCGCACTCAGGCGCGCGCTCCACAGCCCGTAGGCCGGCAGCGCGGTCAGCCCGCGGCGCTCCTCGGTGATGGCGTTGCCCTTGCGCTCGGCGGTGTAGTGATAGCTGCCGTGGGCGCGCAGCTCGCCCCAGCCGCGACGCAGCAGCGTCCAGTCGAGCGCGACCACGCCGGAGTGGCGCGGCGCGGACTGGAACGGGTAGAGATCGGCGACATTGGCGCCGCTGGGGTCGATGACCTCGAGCACCTGGGCGTCGAGATAGGCGTAGTCCAGTGACAGCGTCAGGTCGGAATGCACGCGCGCGGTCGCGTCGAGTTCGACGCCGCGCATCAGCGCCTTGCCGGCATTGATGGTCTTGGTGTCGCCGATCGAGCCCGGAATCAGGAAGTTGATCTGCATGTCGCGATAGTCGCTGCGGAACGCGGCCGCGTTGAGCCGCAGACGGCGCTCGAGCCACTCGCTCTTGAAACCGACTTCATACGACTGCACGTGCTCGGGGGCGAAGCCGTCGGTGAAGCCGATGCCGTATTTCGGGTCGGCGGTGGCGCCGGAGACGTTGGGATCGCGCACGTTGAAGCCGCCGCTCTTGTAGGCCTCGACCGACTTGGCATAGACGTTGAAGCCCGGGCGCCAGGCGAACGCGGCGACGAACGCGAACGCGTCGTCGCGAAAGCGCTGCGACGCGGGGACATCGTTGAAGCGCTCGCCCGATGACAGCGGCACGGCGCCATCGCGGCTGCCGGCCTGGCCTTCGAGATAGGTGTCGCTGATGCGGAATTTCACCGCCGCGCGTTCGTCCTCCGAATGGCGGTAGCCCGCGGTCAGGTGCAGGCGCTGATCGAGCACATCGGGCGTCCAGGTGGTCTGCGCGAACAGCGCCGTGGCCTGGTTGTCGATGGTCCAGTCGAAGTCGACCAAGTTCACCAGCCGCAGCGTGTCGATCTGATTGAAGTCGACAATGCCCAGCGCCTCGAACAGCGGATCAAGATCCGGCAGCGAGGGGCTCAGCCCGTCGAGTCCGTCCAGCGGCAGCACCGTGCTGAACTGGTGATTGAGGCGGTGACGGTCCTCGCGGCCGTGCTCGCGGAAGTGATACGCGCCGACGACGTAATCGAGCCGCTCATCGAACAGCCGGCCGGAGAGCTGCAGTTCGTGCGACCACTGGTCCTGGGTCACGGTCGGGATCACCAGCGGCGTCGGGCCGCCGTTGGCGAGCCGCGCCGCCGCCCCGTCGTAGACATGGGTGTCGAGCCGGTAGCTGGTCGAGCCGGCGCCGCCGCCCAGGTCCGCATACTGGGCGTCGCGCAGATCGCGGTAGGCGACCAGGTACTTGAGTTCGTGCGCGCCTAGCATCGTGCTCAGCGTCAGCGCATGGCCGTTGATCGTGGTCCCGGAGCGCTCCATCGGCGCGCCGGTCGCGAGCTGGCGCAGGCGCTGATCCGAGTACACCGTCTGAGACGCGCCGTAGCGCTTGAACGATTCGCCGATGCCCTTGTCGGTCAGCGGCAGTCGCACCGCCTGGAACATGGCGTTGTAATAACGCAGCTGCGAGTGGTCGTAGCTGTAGTCCGCGGTGAATCCGTCCGCCGGCATCCAGCGCGCGGAGACGCGGCCGGCGATTTCCTCGCGATCGCCGAAATCGCCGCCGGGCCCGGTGTTGTCGACGAAGCCGTCACGGCGGCTGCCCAGCAGCGCCACGCTCACCGCCAGCGTGTCGTCCAAAGGCACGTTGAACGAGGCCTTGGCGCGATAGTGGTCCCGACTGGCGCCGGTGAACTGGGACGACATCGCGAACGCATCGGTGCTGGGCCTGGCCGTGATCAGATTCACCGCGCCGCCGATCGTGTTGCGCCCGTAGAGCGTGCCCTGCGGACCGCGCAGCACCTCGATGCGCTCGAGATCGGCGATATCCAGCGCCAGGCCGACCGAGCGGGCGATGTAGACGCCGTCGAGATAGATGCCGACCGCGGGGTCCTGGGTCAGCTGCGCGTCGTAGATGCCGACGCCGCGGATGAAGATGCGCAGCGTCGCGTTATGGGTCGGAAACGGCTCGATCGTCAGCGCCGGAACGTTGGCCGACAGATCGTGCACCCCCTGGATGCCGCGCATCTCGATGGCCTCGGCGTTGAATGCCTCGATCGAGATCGGCGTGTCCTGCAGGCTGGCGACGCGCCGCTCGGCGGTGACCACGATCTCTTCGAGCGCGGCTGCGCGTTTGGCCTCGGGCTGCGCGGGTGCGGCCTCGTCCGGCTCGCGCAGCGGCGCGACCGCGAGCATGGCCTCGTCGACGGCGTCGCTGCCGGCCGGCGGCTCGGATTGCGCGTGTGCTGCCCATGCAGCGGACCAAGCCAGCCCAACCACCAGCGGTATCGGTTCGATCCGCATCCTGCGCCCCCTGCTGCTCTCCATCCACAACGCTAAACCGGCGGACGCTCAGGCGCTATCGCGCAAATGGACGAGACACGCGCCGCGCCGATCCACGACGCTGCACGCATTCACGCAGGAGCAGAGACGTGCACGCCCATTTCACCCTTGCCGGACACTGCGCGCTGGTCACCGGGGCCAGCCGCGGCATTGGCCGCGCCATCGCGCGACGACTGGCTGCGCATGGCGCCGCGGTGGCGGTGGTGTCGTCACCGCGCTCGGCCGAGGCCCTGCACGAGACCTGTGCGCAGATTGAGGGTGCCGGCGGGCGTGCGCTGGCGCTGGTCACGGATCTGGCCGACGCCGCCGAGCGCAGCACGCTGGTGGCGCGTGCGCAGGAACAGCTGGGCCCGATCGACATCCTGGTCAACAACGCCGCTGCTAACAGTGCCTATGTGCCGCCGAGCCGGATCGACCGCCACGCGCGCGAGGCCCTGTTCAACATCAACCTGCAGGTGCCGATCGATCTGATCCAGCAGGCGTTGCCGGCGATGCGGCAGCAGAACTGGGGGCGCATCGTCAATCTCAGCAGCGAGATGGCGCGCCAGCCGCCGATTCCGTATCCGGGATCGGCCAAGCTGATTCACGCGCTGGCCCTGTACGGCTGCGCCAAGGCGGCGCTGGAGCGCTACACGCTGGCGCTGGCCGCGGAGTTGCAGGGCAGCGGCGTCCACGTCAATGCGGTGATGCCGTACAAGATCGCGCACACCGAAGCGGCGCAGCCGGTGGTGGACGCGCTGGGCGCGGCGCATCCGGACTGGATCGAGCCGGTGGAGATGATGGCCGAAGCGGCGTACCGGCTCATCGACAGTTCGATCAGCGGCTGGATCGCGGTCAGCCGCGAGGTGTTGCAGCGCACGCAGTCGCCGCTGCACGCACTCGACGGCTGCACGGTGCTCGGCGATGCGCTGACGCTGGATCGCGATCTCGCGCATTGAG
>JBFHQK010000211.1:0-4956 GCA_041592255.1 Fontimonas sp. | reverse complement strand
GCGCGCAGGTGGCTTTCGTCGAGGTCGCGGTAGATTTCGAAGATGTAACGCTCGCCGCCGTCGCCCACCGCGTAGAGGGCATCGTGCAGCGGGGGCATCGTGCCGCAGCGGACATCGACGACGGGGCCGTCGACGCGGTCGATCACTCCGATGGGCACCTGGCTCATGTGGTGTGCCTGTGGGGACGGCGAATGGCGCGGCGCCGGGCGCGGCAGCACGCCGGCGCGACGGGTTCATTCTGGCGGCGCGCACCGCGCCGAGCCATTGATCTGCGTCAAGTGCCGGACTTTGTCGCCAGCCAGCTTTGTTATAGTCGCGCGCCCGCCCGCTGGGACCGTCAAGATGGACGCTGCAAAACCCGTCAACATCGCTGAACTGCGCCGGATGCGCGCCGCCGGCGAGAAAATCGCCTGCCTGACCTGCTACGACGCCAGCTTCGCGCTGATCGAGGATCGCGCCGGGGTCGATGTCGTGCTCGTGGGCGATTCGCTGGGCATGGTGATTCACGGCGGCCGGACCACGACGCCGGTCACGGTCGACGACATCGTCTATCACTCGAAGTGCGTTGCGCCCCACCTGCAGCGCGCCTTCCTCATTGCCGACCTGCCGTTCCTGTCATACGCGACGCTGGACCGGGCGCTCGACGCCTCGCAGCGGATGATGCAGCAGGGCGGCGCGAAGATGGTCAAGCTCGAAGGCGGGCGCGAGCAGGCGACCATCGTCGAGTATCTCGCGGTGCGCGGCGTGCCGGTGTGTGCCCACCTGGGTTTGCAGCCGCAGTTCGTGCACAAGATGGGCGCGTTCAAGGTGCAGGGCCGCGACGACGCGGCGGCCGAGGCGATGCTCCATGACGCCCATGTGCTGGCGGAGGCGGGCGCCGATCTGCTGTTGCTCGAATGCATTCCCGCGGCGCTGGGCCAGCGCATCACCGAGGCATCGCCGGTGCCGGTGATCGGCATCGGGGCCGGCCAGGCGGTCGACGGCCAGATTCTGGTGCTGCAGGACATCCTGCACATCTCGCCGCTGGTCACGCTGGGGCGCACGCCGCGCTTCGTCAAGAATTACATGCAGGGGGCGCCGGATATCGAGTCCGCGATCCGCGCCTATGTTGAAGAGGTCAAGTCGGGTGCCTACCCGGCGCCTGAGCATTGCTTCGCGAGTTGAGCGCCTTGATCACGGTTCACACCGCCGCCGAGCTGCGTGCACGCATCGCCGGCTGGCGCCAGGCGGGCGAGCGCGTCGCCTTCGTTCCGACCATGGGCAACCTGCACCGCGGGCACATGCGGCTGATGGCGGCCGGCCGCGCCCGCGCCGACCGCGTGGTCGCCAGCGTGTTCGTCAACCCGCTGCAGTTCGGGCCGACGGAGGACTTCGAGCGCTACCCGCGCACGCTGGCGCAGGACCAGGCCGCGCTCGCGGCCGCCCACGTCGACCTGCTGTTTGCGCCCAGCGTCAGCGAGATGTATCCGCACGGCGGCACACGCCTGACGGGCATTCACGTGCCGGAGGCGTCCGAAGGCCTGGAAGGTGAATTCCGGCCCGGTCACTTCGATGGCGTGGCGACGGTGGTCTGCATCCTGTTCAATCTGGTGCAGCCGGACGTGGCGCTGTTCGGCGAGAAGGACTACCAGCAGCTGGCCGTGATCCGGCGCATGGTCGCCGATCTGCGGCTGCCGCTGCGGATCGAGGGCGTGCCCACTGAGCGCGACGGCGACGGTCTGGCACTGTCTTCGCGCAACCAGTACCTGGGCGCCGCCGAACGCGCGATCGCCCCCGAGATCCACCGCGCGCTGCAGGCCGCCGCGGCGGCGCTGCGCAGCGGCCGTCGCGACTTCGACGTGATGGCAGAAGAACAGCGCAAGCGACTGGAATCCTTCGGATTCAAGCCGCAGTACTTCGCCATTCGCAGCCCCGATCTCGGGCCGCCGGTGACCGCCGGCGGCCGGTACGTGATCCTGGTTGCGGCCTATGCCGGGAACACACGGCTGATCGACAACGTCCAAGTGGATGTGACGGAAATTTGATGCACTGCGGAAACGCGGCTAAACTCCGCGCCCTGCTGTGATCTCCGTCACTAGCAACGGGCGTATGTCTTAGTGGGCCGCCCGCCATATCAAGACCCCTGGGTCGCCGTGTGTATGTCTTAGTGGGCCACCGGCGAGCCGAGATCCTAGAGAGGCATACGCCATGCAACTGCACATGCTCAAATGCAAGCTGCACCGCGCCTGCGTGACCCACGCTGAGCTCGACTACGACGGCTCCTGCGCCATCGACTCCAAGCTGCTCGATCTGGCCGGAATCCTCGAATTCGAGCAGATCGACATCTACAACATCACCAACGGCGAGCGCTTCACCACCTACGCGATCCGCGCCGAGGCCGGTTCCGGCATCATCTCGGTCAACGGCGCCGCCGCCCACAAGGCGCGAGTCGGCGACCGCGTCATCATCTGCGCCTACGGCGTGATGGACACCGCCGCGGCGCACACCCACAAGCCGCGCCTGGTGTACCTCGACGAGCGCAACCGCGTGCAGCGCACCGCCAACACCATTCCGGTGCAGGCGGCGTAAGCAGCGGTTTGTGTCGTTGCGGCCGTCCGCGGCCGGAATTCTGAAAGGGGGCAGCTCGCTGCCCCCTTTGCATTTGGGCAAGAAATACGCATGGCACCGATCCAAGCCTGGTTTCCAACGCTGATTTACGCCGAGCGCCTGCAGTCCCGCGGGCTGCCGGCGTTCAATCGTGAACTGCTCGATGAGTGCTACCGCATCCGCGAGCACGACGAGCGTGGCCGGCGCTGGTCGGCGGCGAACTATCCGCTGGGCTATACCAGCTACGGCTCGCTGGACCAGTTGCACCGCTTCACCTCCACCTTCGAACAGCTGCGCGCACGCATCGATGCGCACGTCGCCGCGTATGCCCAGGCGCTCGACTGGGATCTGCAGGGCGGGCGCCTGCTGATGACCGATTGCTGGCTCAACATCATGCCGCGCGGCTGCGCGCACAGCTTCCACGTGCACCCGCAGGCGGTGGTCAGCGGCACCTACTATGTGCGCACGCCGAAGGGCTGCGCGGGGCTGAAGTTCGAGGATCCGCGCCTGACCAAGCTGATGGCGGCGCCGATGCGGCGGGCGCGCGGCAAGCCGGAGCAGCGCGCGCACATCACCTATCCGGCGCGCGCCGGCCAGGTGACGCTGTTCGAAAGCTGGCTGCGCCACGAGGTGCCCGCCAGCGCGGTGGACGAGGACCGCGTCAGCATCAGTTTTAACTACCACTGGTGTTGAGTCCGACTTCACGCTGACGGAGCGAACCGGTAGCCTGTGCGCCGGTCCGAAGGCGGTTGGCGATGTCACGACTCACCCAAAGTCCTGCATGGCAGGCGCTGCAGGCCCAGGCCCAGCGTCTGCAGTCCGTGTCCACCGGCGAGCTGTTCGCGCGTGAGCCCTTGCGCGCGCGGCTGTTCAGCGCCGAGGCCTGCGGGCTCTATCTCGATTATTCGAAGCAGCGCCTCGACGCCGAGGCCTTGGGCGCGTTGCTGGGGTTGGCGCAGCAGCAGGAGCTGCCGCAATGGCGCGAGCGCCTGTTCGCCGGCGAGGCCGTCAATCACACCGAGCAGCGCGCCGCCTGGCACGTCGCGCTGCGCGCACCGCGCGGTCAATCCGCCTATGCGGTGTCGGCGGAGGTGGAGGCGGTGCGCTCGGCGATGTACCGCTTCGCCGGCGCGGTGCGCAGCGGTGAGCGGCGCGGCGCCGGCGGCGCGCGCATCAGCGACGTCGTCAACATCGGCATCGGCGGCTCCGACTTCGGGCCGCGCATGGTCTGCGACGCCCTTGCGCCGCTGATCGACGGCCCGCAGCCGCACTTCGTCGCCAACGTCGACGGTGCCGAGCTGCACGCGCTGCTGGCGCGGCTGCGTCCCGAGTCGACGCTGTTCGTGGTCACCAGCAAGACGTTCACGACGCAGGAGACCCTGGCCAACGCGCAGCAGGCGCGTGCGTGGCTGGTCGCTGCGCTGGGCGAAGCGGCGGTGGCGCGGCATTTCGTCGCCGTGTCGACCCAAGTCGAAGCGGTGCGCGCGTTCGGCATCGACAGTGCCGACATGTTCGGCTTCTGGGAGTGGGTCGGCGGGCGCTATTCGCTGTGGAGCGCGGTGGGCCTGAGCATCGTGCTCGCACTGGGACCCGAGCGGTTCGACGCACTGTGCGCCGGCGCGCACGCGATGGACCGGCATTTCGCCGATGCGGCGCCCGAACGCAACCTGCCTCTGCTGCTCGGCCTGCTCGGCGTGTGGAACACGAATTTTCTCGGCTGCGCCTCTCAGCTCGTCGTGCCCTACGCCCAGCGGTTGTCGCTGTTCTGCGGCTGGGCGCAGCAGCTGGAGATGGAATCCAACGGCAAGCGCGTCGACCGCTCCGGCGCCGCGGTGGATTACGCGACGACCCCGGCGCTGTGGGGCAGCATCGGCACCAACGCGCAGCACGCCTATTTCCAGATGTTGCATCAGGGTCCGGCGGTGCACGCGGTCGATTTCATTCTGCCGGTCGAGCCGCAGCATCTCTGGAGAAATGTCGACGACCGTGACATTCGCGCCGGCACTGGCATAGAGCACCGATTGCCAGCCACCGCCGGAAGCCAGCGGCCCCGACCGCTCCAGGGTCCATGCGATGATGTTCAACCCGGCCGCCTTCGCCTGCCGCGCATAGACCGACGGCACCACCTTGCCATCGTCGACCGTCACCAGAACCCACATCGGCGGTGCAATGTAGTTGACGCCCATCGCCTTCAGATCCGCCATCTGGTGCCGCCAGGTGGCCGGCGTCACCGGATCCCACCCTTCGTCGCTGTAACTGTTGTCGAGAAAGACCGCCTGGCTGCTGAACTCCGGTTCGTTGCGGATCCAGTAGAGCACGTCATCGAGATTGAATGACTGCGGCCACACGTCGGCCGCCGGAATACCGGCT
>JBFHQK010000210.1:0-4975 GCA_041592255.1 Fontimonas sp. | reverse complement strand
GTCTTCTTCGGCACGATCATCAAGCGCAGAGTCAGTCACATCTACGTGGCAAACTGGTTCTACGCAGCGTTCATCATCACCGTCGCGCTGCTGCACATCGTCAACAGCCTGGCGATCCCGACCTCGTGGACGCACTCCTATCCGATCTACGCCGGCACCGTCGACGCGATGGTGCAGTGGTGGTATGCGCACAACGCGGTGGGCTTTTTTCTGACCGCCGGCTTCCTGGGCATGATGTATTACTACGTGCCCAAGCAGGCCAACCGGCCCATCTATTCCTATCGCCTGTCGGTGGTGCATTTCTGGGCCCTGATTTCGATCTACATGTGGGCCGGTCCGCATCACCTGCTGTATTCGGCGGTCCCCGACTGGGCGCAGTCGCTCGGCATGGTGTTCTCGCTGGTGCTGCTGGCGCCGTCGTGGGGCGGCATGATCAACGGCATCATGACCCTGTCGGGTGCGTGGCATAAACTGCGCTCCGACCCGATTCTGAAGTTCATGATCGTGTCGCTGTCGTTCTACGGCATGTCGACCTTCGAAGGGCCGATGATGTCGATCAAGACCGTCAACGCGCTGTCGCACTACACCGACTGGACCATCGGTCATGTCCATTCCGGCGCGCTCGGCTGGGTGGCGATGATCTCGATCGGCTCGGTCTACGTGCTGATCCCGCGGCTGTGGAACCGTCCGCAGATGTACAGCATCCCGGCGATCAACCTGCATTTCTGGCTGTCGACCATCGGCACCGTGCTCTATATCGCCGCGATGTGGATCGCCGGCGTGATGCAGGGCCTGATGTGGCGCGCGGTCGAGGCCGACGGCACGCTGACCTACAGCTTCATCGAAAGCCTCAAGGCGACCTATCCCTACTACGGCGTGCGCCTGGTTGGCGGCCTGATCTTCCTCAGCGGCATGCTGGTCATGGCCTGGAACGTGTGGAAGACGATCGCCACGCCGACGTCTTCCGTTGAACCCGTGCAAGCGGCAGGAGCGCGCGCATGAATCACGAACTGGTTGAGAAAAACGTCGTCTGGCTGGGTATCCTGATCGTTGTCGCGATTGCCTTCGGCGGTCTGGTCGAGATCGTGCCGCTGATGTTCCAGCAGTCGACGACCCAGCCGGCGCCGGGGCTGCCGATGCGCACGCCGCTGGAGGTGGCCGGGCGGGATGTGTACATCCGCGAGGGCTGCTACAACTGCCACTCGCAGATGGTGCGCGGCCTGCACGAGGAGGTGCTGCGCTACGGTCCGCGCTCGACGGCCGGCGAGTCGGTCTGGGATCACCCGTTCCAGTGGGGCTCCAAGCGCACCGGGCCGGATCTCGCCCGCGTCGGTGGCCGCTACAGCGACGACTGGCATCGCATTCACCTGCTGAACCCGCGCGACGTGGTGCCGGAGTCGAACATGCCGGGCTATCCGTGGCTGGCCGAGCAGGCGGTGGACGGCACCGAGGTGCAGGCGATGATGACGGCGCTGCGCCGGGTCGGCGTGCCGTTCGCCGATGCTGACATCGACGGCGCTCCGGCGGCGGTCGAGGGCAAGACCAAGATGGATGCGCTGATCGCCTTCCTGCAGTCGCTCAAGGCGCCGCAGGCACCGGAGGACCAGCAGGCCGTTGCGGTCGCACCCGCCGGAGAACGCTCATGATCAGCGGCGTGATTACCGCGGTGCTGCTGGTGTGTTTCATCGGCATCACGGTCTGGGCGTGGTCGGCGCGCAACCGTGAGCGCTTTGGCGACGCCGCGCAGCTGCCGCTGCGCGACGAGCCAGCGGCGCGCGAGGCGGCGGAAGCCGGCGAGTGCTGCGGCTGCGGCGGCGCCAAGGGGCGCTGCGCATGAGCGCGCTGCTGCTGACGCACTGGCACTGGTTCACCGCAATCGTTGCGGGATTCACCCTTCTGGGCTACGCCGGCCTGCTGCTGGCGGATGGCTGCAAGGCCTGCGGACAGGATCGGGCCGCGGGCAAGGAGAGACTGATATGAGCGGCTTCTGGCACTGGTTTGTCATCGTCATCACCGTCGGCTCGCTGGCGGGCGCATTGTGGCTGCTGTTCAGCAACGCCAAGGGCAAGATGACGACCGAGGATACCGGCCACGTCTGGGACGACGACCTGCGCGAGTACAACAACCCGCTGCCGCGCTGGTGGCTCAACCTGTTCATCATCACGGTGATCTTCGCGGTCGGCTACCTGGCCATCTACCCGGGGTTGGGCAATTTCGCCGGTCAGTTCGGCTGGACCTCCGACAAGCAGCTTGCGGAGCGTCTGGCAGAAGTGCAGGCCAAGCGCGACGCGGTGTTTGCCGAGTTCCGCGGCCAGGAGGTCGGTGCGCTGGCCAGCAACGCCGCGGCGCTGTCGCTGGGACGCGATGTGTTCCTCAACACCTGCGCCGGCTGCCATGGTGCCAATGCGCAGGGTGCGGTCGGCTTCCCCAACCTCACTGACGGCGACTGGCTGTACGGCGGCACGCCGGAGGCGATCGTGGCCTCGATCACCTACGGGCGCAACGGCATGATGCCGGCGTTCGCCGGGGCGATCGAGCCGGCGACGGTGGACGCGCTGGTCGACACCGTCGTGCACTGGAACGATCCCAAGCTCGATCCGGCGGTACGCGCCAAAGGCATGGCGCAGTACAACATCACCTGCATGGCCTGCCACGGTCCGGAAGGAAAGGGCAACCCGCTGCTCGGCGCGCCCAACCTCACCGATACCGTCTGGCTCTACGGCGGCACCCGCGAGCGCGTGCGCGAATCGATCCTCAACGGTCGTCGCGGGGCGATGCCGGCGCACGAGAAGCTGCTCGACGCCGATGAGATCAGGGTGGTGTCCGCCTACGTGCTCAGCCTCGGCACCGCCAGTGCCACCGCCGGGCGCGGCGCGCAGTGAGTACTCCGGTGAGCCGGCCGGTCGATCCGCAGCTGGATGAGCCTGCAGAGATCCTGCGTGCCGCGCGCCAGCGTGCGCTCGGTACGCGGCCGTCCCTGCGGCTGCTGGCGATCACGGCATGGTCGGCCTTCATCGGCGCGGTCGTGCTGATGGCGGCGTTCCTGCTGGCGCAACCGGGTGGAGGGGAGCCGGTCGGTTTCGGCCGGCTCGCCGCGATATTCATTGTGCTGTGGGCGCTGGCCGCGATTCCGGCGCTATCGGCGGCGCTGCTGTCGCAGCCACCGGCAGCCGCTTTTGATCCGCCGCGGCGGCGTTGACGGTATTTCAGGCGCATGACCCAACCTACAGAGAACGCGGTTTCGTTTTATCAGTCGGCCGCAAAGATCTATCCACGCGAGGTGCGCGGCCGCTATGCGCGCCTGCGCGTGGCCGCGATGCTCGCGTTGCTGGGTTTCTATTACGTGGTTCCCTGGCTGAGCTGGAACGGCGTGCCGCTGGTGCTGTTTGACCTGCCGGCACGTCGCTTCCACGTCTTTGGCCTGACCCTGGTGCCGCAGGACTTCTACCTGCTGACGGCGATGCTGGCGCTGGCGGCGTTCACGCTGTTCTTCTTCACCACCCTGGCCGGGCGCCTGTGGTGCGGCTACGCCTGTCCGCAGACCGTCTGGACCGAAGCCTTTCTCTGGATCGAGCGTTACACCGAGGGCGACCGCTACGCGCGGATCAAACTCGACCGCGGTCCGTGGAACGCGCAGAAGGTGTTGCGCAAGGGGTCGAAGCATCTGCTGTGGGCGGTGTTTGCGCTGTTCACCGGCCTCACCTTCGTCGCGTTCTTCGTGCCGGCGCGCGAACTGTTTTCGGCGGCGCTGAGTTTCGAGCTGTCCGGCTGGGCGCTGTTCTGGTCGGTGTTCTACGGCTTTGCCACCTGGGGCAACGCCGGCTTCCTGCGCGAGCAGGTGTGCAAGTACATGTGCCCGTACGCGCGCTTCCAGTCGGCAATGTTCGACAAGGACACGCTGATCATCGCCTATGATGAAAAGCGCGGCGAACCGCGCAAGACCAAGGCGAAGAAGGCGGCGCGCGCGGCGCTGCTGGCCGGCGAGATCGACACGCCGTCGAGCGCGCAGCGCCAGGGCGACTGCATCGACTGCTCGCTGTGCGTGCAGGTCTGTCCGATGGGCATCGACATCCGCAACGGGCTGCAGTACGAGTGCATCGCCTGCGCCGCCTGCGTCGATGTCTGCAACGACGTGATGGATTCCGTCAACAAGCCGCGCGGACTGATTCATTACACCAGCGACCAGCGCGACGCGACCGGAAAGTTCCACATCTTCCGCCCGCGCATGATCGGCTACGGCGTGGTCTGGATGCTGGGCCTGATCGCGTTTGCGCTGCTGGTGCTGATGCGTAATCCGATCAACTTCGACGTCGTGCGCGATCGCAAGCAGCTGTATCGCGAGCTGGTCGACGGCGGGGTTGAGAACGTGTACTCGATCAAGCTTTCCAACAAGAGCGACCAGGCGCACCGCTACCTGCTGTCCGCCGAGTTTCTCGCCGGCGGCGCGGTGATCCTCGAACCCACCGAGATCGACGTCGGCCCGGGCGCGCACGAGTCGGTGACCGTGACCGCGCGCGCGATGGAGCCGCCGGCCGGGGTGTCGCGGGTCCGATTCAAGGTCCGCGCGGTCGATGCCGACAAGCATGCCGATGACCACGAGGCCACATTCCTGGCGCCGAGCCGCTGAGGCGGTTCGCAGCCCTGCGGAGAACTGCGATGAAGCACAAGCCGATTCTTGAAATCCTGCTGCTGGTCGGCCTGCCGGTGGCGGTGCTGGTGGCCGGCGCGCTGACCACGGTGCTGGCCTACGAGCGCGGCTTCACGCCGATGCCGCAGGCCGAGCGCCTCATCGGCACCCGCTAGGCCGGCGGGCGCGGGCGGCGGACGCCGGCCGCGCCGATGATCCTTCCATGACCGACTGGACCGTCTACGACCGCCCCGAGCTGCGCGACAGCGTCAGCAGCCCGGCAGCCGGCGGCCTGCGCGAGGTGCTGATCGGCGTCGACGGCATGCACTGCGCGGCCTGCGTCGGTCG
>JBFHQK010000209.1:0-4992 GCA_041592255.1 Fontimonas sp. | reverse complement strand
GTCGTGGTCGCCGGGTCGCTGCCCAAGGACGGCGGCGCGGACAGCCTCAACTGCGCAGTGATCGTCAAGCGCGTCGATGAAAAAACGCGCAAGAAGGTCGGCATCAACGCCCTGCTGCGTGATCTGTGAGACGGTTGCCGTGACCCCCAGCCCCGAGCTCGAACTGACGCAGACGCTGATCGCGCGCCGCTCGCTGACGCCGGATGATGCCGGCTGCTGCGCGCTGATCGGCGCGCGCCTGCAACGCCTGGGCTTCACCCTCGAATCCATCGACGCCGGCGGCGTCACCAATCTGTGGGCGACGCTGGGCCACGGCGGCCCGCTGCTGATTCTCGCCGGCCATACCGACGTCGTCCCCGCCGGACCGCGCGAGCACTGGGACAGCGACCCGTTCGAGCCGACGATCCGTGCCGGCGTGCTCTACGGCCGCGGCGCGGCCGACATGAAGTCGGGGCTGGCGGCGATGGTCTGCGCCACCGAGCGCCTGCTGGCACGCCGCAGAATCAAGGGCACGCTGGCCTATCTGATCACCAGCGACGAGGAGGGCGCCGCGCGCCACGGCACGCGCTATGTCGTCGACGTGCTGCGCACGCGCGGCATCCAACCCGACTACGCCATCGTCGGCGAAGCCACCGCCGCACGCGAGCTGGGCGACCGCATCACCATCGGCCGCCGCGGCTCGCTGGGCTGCAATCTGCGCATCCTCGGCAAGCAGGGCCATGTCGCCTATCCGGAAAAAGCGGACAACCCGGTGCACCGTTTTGCACCCGCACTCGCCGAGCTGGTGGCGACGCGCTGGGATGAAGGCAACGTGCACTTTCCGCCAACCTCGTTCCAGATCTCGAACGTCAACGCCGGCACCGGCGCCAACAACGTCATTCCCGGCCACGCTGATCTGATTTTCAACTTCCGCTACAGCACCGAATCCACTGCCGAGGACCTGAAGGCCCGCACCAGCGCGATCCTCGACCGCCACGACCTGCGCTACGAAGCCGACTGGTGGCACAGCGGCGAGCCCTACCTGACCGAACCGGGCGCGCTGATCGACGCGGCGAGCGCCGCCGTGCAGCAGGTGACCGGCCATACCCCGGCCCTGTTCACCGGCGGCGGCACCTCCGACGGCCGCTTCATCGCGCCCTGGGGCGCGCAGGTGGTGGAGATCGGCCCGGTCAACGACAGCATCCACAAAGTCAACGAGCACATCCGGGTCGACGACCTGCCGCGGCTGTCGGCGATCTACGAGCGCATCCTCGACCAGCTGCTGTGATCACCACCGCCGACTTCACGCCCAGCCCGCTGATCCGCCACGCGCAGATCCAGTCGGTGCTCGCCACCAAGGGGCCGCGGCGGCGCAAGTGGCTGTCCGCCGGCAGCCGCATGGAGGCGCTGGCGCAGTATCACATCCTCGACGCCGGCGACGGCGTGCGGCTGACCGGCTATGTGTCGCGGCAGCCGGTGGGTCCGCCACGCGGACTCGTGGTGCTGATCCACGGCTGGGAAGGCTGTCACGACTCGACCTATCTCTACTCGATGGCCTGCGCGCTGTTCGCGGCGGGCTACGACGTCTGCCGGCTCAATTTGCGCGACCACGGCGGCACGCATCACCTGAACCGTGAAGTCTTCAACTCCGCGCGCATCGCCGAGGTCATCGGCGCGATCCGCGCGGTGCAGGCGCTCGACGACGCCCGCCCGCTGTTCGTCATCGGCTTCTCGCTGGGTGGCAACTTCGCCCTGCGCGTCGGACTCTACGGACCGGCCGCCAGCGTCGTGCCGCAGCTGACGATCGGCATCTGTCCGTCGATCAACCCCGGCGCCACCATTGCCGCCATCGATCAGGGCTCGCAGCTGTTCCGCTGGTACTTCATGAACAAGTGGCGCAAGACCGTGCGCGCCAAGATCGACGCCTGGCCCGAATATGCCGCGCAGGGCCTGCGCTATCTGGAAATGGACCGGCTGCTCGACATCACCGCGCGCTTCGCCGAGGAGCAGACCGAGTACGGCGCGCTGGCGCCCTACCTCGCCGCCTACACGCTGACGCCGGATCAGCTCCTCGCCGCGCCGTCGCCACTGGCGATCATCACCGCCGCCGACGATCCGGTGATCCCACTGGCGGATTTCCGCGGCCTGACCCAAGGCCAGGCGCTGCGGCATCTGGAAATCACCGCCCACGGCGGCCACTGCGGCTTCATTGAGAATCTCGGCCTGCAGAGCTGGGCCGAACGCCGCGTCCTGGCGCTGCTCGAAAGCGCGCGCGGCTGAGCGGCCTAATCCGGCGTCAGCACGATCTTGCCGTGCGTCCGCCGCGTCTGCAGCAACGCCTGCGCCGCGCCGATCTCCGATAGCGGCAGCTGCTGCGCCACCACCGCCCTGAGCGTGCCGGCTTCGACCCAGCGCGCCAGCAGCTCCAGATCCGCCCGCCGCGTCCTGACCACGACCAGCCGCGCCGTGCGTCCGCACCACAGCCGCGTCAGCGCGTGATCGAGCAGGTTGCGCGCACTGGGCACCGTCGTCACGTAGCGGCCGCCCGGCCTGAGCCGCGCGCGCAGGCGCCAGTAGGACTGGTTGCCAAACACATCGAAGAAGCAGTCGAACCGCCCCGGGAGTGCGTCGGGCGGGGTCTGGCGGTAATCGAACACCGCATCCGCGCCCAGGCCGCGCACCAGCGCCGCCGAACCGGCGCCGCAGAGCGCGGTGACCCGCGCCCCCAGCGCCCTGGCCACCTGCACCGCCAGCGTGCCGACACCGCCCGAGGCGCCGTGGATCACCACTTCGCTGCCCGGCCCGACGCGGCCGAGATCGCGCAGCGCCTGCAGTGCGGTCTGACCTGCCAGCGGCAGGGCCGCCGCTGCGACCGGGTCCAACCCCGCCGGGCGCAGCGCCCACTCGCCCTCACTGACGACCACCTGCTCGGCCGCAGTACCGGCGCGCCAGCCCGACAGCATGCCAAACACCGGATCCCCCACCCGCACCGCGTCCAGGCCGGCGCCGGTCGCGCGCACCCGCCCGGCGTAGTCGTAGCCCATGCCCTTGGGGAAATGCCGTCCGGCCAGCCGCGCAAACCGGCCGGCGCGGGTCAGCACGTCCTTGGGATTGAGCGCCGCCGCCTCGACCTGCACGAGCAGCTGATTCGGGCCCGGCATGGGCGCCGGCACCTCGCGCAGACTGACCACCTCGGGGCCGCCATAGCGATCGTATTGCGCTGCCTTCACTCCGGGCTCCGGATATGAAAAAGCCGCTCGCGCGAGGCTCGCGCGAGCGGCTGACTCACTGCACTGCGCTTAGGCCGCCTTTTCGAGCGACGCGTCCCACTGCCCCAGCGCCGCCAGGCCGTTCATCTTCGAGCGATGCAGGTGCGCTTTCTTGCCGGCATCGACGTTCGAACCGTTCCACGCCTTGAGCGCCGCGGCCTGCAGCGCGCGGCCGTACGAGAACGTCAGCTTCCACGGATTGCCGCCGAGCTTGTTCATCGCATCCAGGTGCGCGGTGGCGTCCTCATCGGACTGACCGCCGGAGAGGAAGGCGATGCCGGGCACCGCCGACGGCACGTGCCGCTTGAGCGTGCGCAGCGTCGCCACGGCCACGGCCTGGCGGTCGGCCTGCACCGGGCACTTCTTGCCGGAAACAACCATGTTCGGCTTGAGCACGATGCCTTCGAGGAAGATGCGCTGCTGATACAGCGCCTCGAAGACCGCATCGAGGGTGCGGTTGGTCACCGCCTCGCAGACCTCGAGGGTGTTGTCGGCGTCCATCAGCACCTCCGGCTCGACAATCGGCACGATGTCGGCTTCCTGGCACAGCGCCGCATACCGCGCCAGCGCGTGCGCGTTGGTTTCGATGCAGTAATCGCTGGGAATGCCGTTGCCGATCGTGATCACCGCGCGCCACTTGGCGAAGCGCGCACCGGCCTCCTTGTACTTGGCCAGACGCTCACGCAGGCCGTCGAGGCCCTCGGTGATGGTCTCGCCCGGCGCGCCGGCGAGCGGCTTGGCGCCCTTGTCGACCTTGATGCCCGGAATCACGCCCTTGGCGGCCAGCAGCTTGGGAAACGGCGTGCCATCGAGGCCGGACTGGAACAGCGTCTCCTCGAACAGGATGACACCGCTGGTGTGCTGCTCGAAACCCGGCGTCGTGAACAGCATGTCGCGATAGGCACGACGGTTCGGCTCGGTGTTCTCGACCCCGATGCTCTTGAAGCGCTTCTCGATCGTACCCGTGCTCTCGTCGGCAGCCAGAAGGCCGCGACCGTCGGCGACCATGGCCTTGGCGGTTTCGTTCAACACCTGCTCGTTCATAACTCTGGTGCTCCGCAGTATTTGTCTTAGGCGCCGGGATCCCGGCTGGAAGGGGCCGTCATCTTAGCGGATAGGGCTCTGCCGGTCAGCCGCAGCTGGTGGCATCCGTTACAATCCGCGCCCGCGCAGGCGCGTCGGAGAGGTGGCAGAGTGGTCGATTGCGGCGGTCTTGAAAACCGCTGAACCGCAAGGTTCCGGGGGTTCGAATCCCTCCCTCTCCGCCACTGGCGGCGCGATGACTGCAGCGATGCGCGGCAATCCGAAACCTGCGGTCGTACGCAGAGATGCCGGGTCGGCCGGCCCAATCTCCCGACAACTGCCTTGCCTTGTATCCCGCGGCCCTGACCGCTCGCGTTGCAAGTGAACTTCAGGCGCTGGAGTCGCCCGCCAACCTAGCCACGGCGGCACTAATCGGCCAGAAACAAAAAACCCGCTGCAACGCGGGCTTTTTTCGAGCACCAACGACTGCGGCGCGCAGTCGTCGGCTGAATGGTGCCGGGAACAGGAATCGAACCTGCGACCTACTGATTACGAAACAGTCGCTCTACCGACTGAGCTATCCCGGCCAAGGGGCGCGAATTATAGGGGGCGACGGCGGCGAGGACAATCGGCCGCGCCCGGCCCGCAGCAGCGGGCCGGGCACCGGCCGGTGATGTCGGCGCCACCCTAGTCGGTGTCACCTTCCGTATACCAATAGATT
>JBFHQK010000208.1:0-5059 GCA_041592255.1 Fontimonas sp. | reverse complement strand
GCCGCCGGCTCCGGTGCGCCGGCGTCCAGCGGCTCGACCGCAAGCGTGGCCACGACGGTGGCAGCGGTGGCAGCGCCGGCACCGTCGGCCGCCCTCGCGTCGGCCGGCGCGTCGGTGGCGGCCGAGGGTCCGGACGCGGCGGCGCTGCCCCCCTCATCCACCGGCGCGGGCTCGGACGCTGCCGGCGCCTCACGGGCCGGCGCGCCGGGCGCCGGCTCAAACAGGAAATCGAGCTCGTCGTCCGGCTGCGCCGCCGCCAGCACTGGCGCCAGCGCCAGCACGGCCGCGCACACACGCCGGACTTGCGCGCGCTCCCCACACCCGCTCCGGCCGCGGCCGGAAGGACTGCTCGCCATCGTTGTCTCCTCTCCCGCACCCGATCGAGCTCTCCGGCTCTTGATCAACCTAAGGTCCGCGCCGGGTGCGTGCCGGGCGGCGGCCCCGCGTGTCGCTGATTCAGTCCGCCGGCGCCGGATGCGGCCGCTCGGGCGACGCGTCCGGCACGCCCAGGATGCGCAAGGCGAATTCGGCGTAGTGACCGGCCAGGCGATCGATGCCGATGCCCCGCTCCGGCGTATACCAGTAGGCCACGCGCAGGCCCATGCCGCCGATCGCCGCCGTGGCGAGCCAGGCGTCGGCGACGTGAAACACGCCGCGATCGATGCCGCGCTGGACGATGCGCTGGAGCATTTCCTCCGACAAGGCACGCAGCTGGAACGCCCGCGCACCGGTTTGCGGCGACAGCACGTGCAGCTCGGCATTGGCGACCACCGCCAGCATCGGCAGCTCGGCATGCATGCGCACGTGCGCGCTGACGTAGGCGACGATCTGATGGCACGGATCGGGCTGGCTTTCCATCAGCGCAGCGCTGACCCGCCGGTAGTGCTCGTCGTGACCGATGCCGACCAGTTCGGCGAGCACGTGCTCCTTCGACGGAAAGTGCGAATACAGCGTCGCCGGCTGCACGCCCGATGCGGTGGCGATGTCGCGCGTCGAGGCGCCGGCGAAGCCGCGCTCGGCGAACAGGTGCAGCGCGGCGTCAAGAATCACGCCGCGCGCGCCTTCACTGGCCGCCGCCGGCAGTGCCGCCGCCGTGGTCGCAGCCAGCCGGCGCGACGGCGCAAGAAAAGCCGTAGCCAATGCGCCCACCTAGCGAACGATCGTTCGTATTGACATCATTGGCCGAACGTATAGCATGCGCTTCGACGTTGTCAACAACCAAGCGTTCGCTCGCCTCGGGGTCAAGCCGGCGAGACGGAGGAGGGGAGAAACATGGCTCACTATGAGCTTCGCGAACTGCCGGTCGACGGTGGCACGCTGCGCGTCGGCGTGTGGGGCCGCCGCGGTCCGGTGGTCGCCGCATCGCATGGACTGACCGCCACGCACATCTGCTGGCAGGCGCTGGCCGACCAGCTCGGCGATGAGGTGCGGCTGATTGCCCCCGATCACCGCGGCCGCGGCGGCAGCAACGGCATCGTCGGTCCGTTCGGCATGCCGGCGCATGCCAACGACATGGCCGCGGCGCTGCAGCACATGAAAATCGAGCGCGCCGACCTGCTGCTCGGACATTCGATGGGCGGCTTTGTCGCCGCGGTCGCCGCGGCGCAGGACCCGGCGCGCTACCGCAAGGTACTGCTGATTGACGGCGGCCTGCCGAGCATCGACAAGCTGCCGACCAATGTGACGATCGAGCAGCTGGTGGCCGCGGTGGTCGGGCCGTCGCTGACCCGCCTGGACATGCGCTTTGCCTCGGTCCAGGCCTACCGCGACTTCTGGCGCAAGCACCCGGCCTTCGGCGACGCGTGGTCCCCCTATATCGAGCGCTACGCCGACTACGACCTGGTCGGCAGCGCGCCCGAGCTGCGCTCCGGCGTCAACAAGGAAGCGATCCTGCGCGACGTCGAAACCCAGCTGCGCGGCGATCTGATGCCCGAAGCGCTCGAGGCCCTGACGCAGCCGGTGCACTTCCTCAAGGCCCAGCGCGGCATCCTCAACGCCGACCCGCTGTATGCCGACAGCGCCATCGAGCACTGGGCGCAGCGCATCCCGCGCTTCAGCCACCGCACGATCAAGGACGTCAATCACTTCACCATCGTGCTGTCGGAGCCCGGCGCGCGTGCGCTGTCGCACGAGATTCTCGATCTGCTGCACTGAGATCGCCGCGCCACACACCGGAGAAGACAATGATGACGCGACGCCTCGCCAGCGGACTGCTGATCATCGCGGGCATGCTGCACGCCACGGTGACGCAGGCCGATCACACCCCCACGCACATGGCCCCGGTGGGTCCGGCCAAGGTCGCGTTTCCGGCCGACTTCCCGGCGCTGACCGACAGCGAATGGGGCTTTGCACTCGGCGGCTTTGGCGGCGAGGCCGGCGCGCGGCCCAATCATGTCCCGGTCATTTTCGTGCACGGCAACAACACCGATGCCTGCGACTGGAATCTGGTGCGCGAGCAGTTCGCCGCCGCCGGCTGGAACCCGCAGTCGCTGTGGGCGCTGTCGTACAACGGTGTCGGCAACACCAACCTCGGACCGGACCAGGCCTGCAAGGACGAGCGCGTCGCCCACGGCAGCGACGGCGTCAGCCGCATCACCGCCAACGACATCAATGTCGCCGACCTGCACGCGTTCATCCTTGCCGTGCGTGCCTACACCGGCTCGCCGCGCTTCTCGCTGGTGTCGCACTCGCTGGGCGTGACCCTGGCGCGCAAGACGCTGCGCACCCACCCCGCGCTGCGCCAGGATCTGGTGGCCTTCGTCGGCATCGCCGGCGGCAATCACGGCACCAGCCTGTGTCCGCCCGGCTCCGAGTCCACGGTGAACAGCTGCGACGAGATCGCGCCGGGCACGCCCTGGCTGGCGGAACTCAACGGCACCGATGGCGCCGACGAGACCTATGCGCCGGCGCGCTGGATGACGGTCTACGACGGCAGCGGCGCCGGTGACGTGGCCTACCTGCCGCCGCTCGAGCAGAGCCCCGTGCTCAAGGGCGCGGACAACCGCGAATTCCCCGGCGCCAGCCACGCCAAACTGCGCGACGACGCCGCGATCGTGGCGACGTATCGCGCATTTCTCGAAGCCGCCGAGGCTGAGCTGAGCCGTCCGGCCTCCGGCGCCGCGCTGGCGCCGGCGACGCTGCTGGCGCTGCTGGCCGCGGCGCTGCGCCGGCGCGGCCGCGCCCGCTCAGGCGCCTGAGGTCGCGCGTGCAGATCACCGATCACGTCTTTGTCGTCAGCGGCGCCGCCTCGGGACTGGGCGCGGCGACCAGCCGCGCGCTGGTCCGCGCCGGCGCGCGCGTGGTGCTGGGCGACGTCAACGCCACGGCCGTGGCCGCGCTGGCCGCGGAACTCGGCGCCGCCGCGCATGCGCGCCGCTGCGACGTCGGCGACGCGCACGACGTCGCCGCCCTGGTGCAGGCCGGCGTCGAGGCCTTCGGCGGCGTCCATGGCGCCGTCAGCTGCGCCGGCATCGTGCCGGCGGCGCGGCTCATCGGCCGTGACGGCGTGCACCCGCTGGAATGCTTCGAACGCACGCTGCGCGTCAACCTCACCGGCACCTTCAACCTGATGCGCTTCGCCGCCGCGGCAATGCAGCGCAACCGGCCCAATGACGACGGCGAGCGCGGCGTGCTGATCAACACCGCCAGCATCGCCGCGTGGGAAGGTCAGATCGGCCAGTGCGCGTATGCCGCGTCCAAGGCCGGCGTCGCCGGCATGACGCTGCCCATTGCGCGCGAGCTCGCCGGCCTGGGCATCCGCTGCCTCGCCATCGCCCCCGGCGTGTTCGCCACCCCGATGGTCGGCGACATGAACGAGGCGGTGCAGCGCCGGCTGCACAGCCAGCTGGTGTTTCCGCCGCGACCGGGACACCCCGAGGAGTTCGCGCGCCTGGTCCTTGCGATGGTCGAAAACCCGATGCTCAACGGCGTCTGCATCCGCCTCGACGGCGCGCAGCGCATGCAGGCCTGAGACGCGCCATAACCACCCGGTTTCTCGTCGCCATCAATCGCCCGGACGCGCCGGTCCGGGCGGACTACGGCAGCTTGAGCGCCTGGCGCATCCAGTCCGGCAGATTGAAGTCGTAGCACTTCTCTTCGGCCCGCCGGCTGATGCGCCAACCGTCGGCCGTGCGGCGGTAAGCGTCGACGTACCACAGCCCGAGAAACATCGTGTCGCTGCCACCGGCCGGTCGCGGCACCACCATCGGATTGAAGCAGGCGATGCGGCCGCTGGCGCAGTCGCCGTCGATCTCGAAGGCGCAGTTGCCGACCAGATGCATGTAGCCGGGAAACGGCTGCAGCGCCTGCGGCAGCCAGCGCTTGACCGCCGCGTAGTCGCCATCGATGCCGCCCATCGCCCGGTAGTCGATGTAGGCGTCCGGCGTGAACACCGTATCGAGGGCATCGAAGTCGCGCCGATCGATCGCGTGGGCGTAGCGGATTGCCAGATCTTCGAGCGCGATGCGGTCGCACAGGCGCTGCAGCGCCTGCGGCGTCACCGCTCGAACACCATGTCCGACTTGCCCCAGTACGCCTTCATCGACGTGAACTTGCCGGCGGCGTTGAACGTCATCACGTCGATGACGCGGATCCAGGCCTTGCCCTCAGGCATGTTCAGACGCACATCGAAGGCCATCGCCGCGGCATCGCCATGCGAGGCGCGGATCGGCGCCGCCAGTTCCAGGCGCGCACCGGTGGCCACCGCCATCTGGTAGAACTTGGCGATCTCGGCCTTGCCCTGCTTCAGCGGAGTGCCGACCGGATCCTCGACCGTCGCGTCATCGGCGTACAGGTCCGCGATCGCCGCGGCGTCGGCGGCGTTGAAGCGGTCGATGTAGGCCTGCATCGCGGCCTTCTTAACGGTGTCGTCGGTCATCGGTGGCGGTCTGGCGTGAGTGGAGCCGCCGATGATCGGCCAGGCCTGCGCCCGGCCGTCTCATCCATCCGGACGAGACGCCCCCGATTGCAGCCGACTAGGCTGCCGGGTCTGGCGGATCGTCGCCACGCTAAGGCGCGGACAGCTGGGGGAGAGCCAGCCCGCTGACGCGCCGGCCCCGTC
>JBFHQK010000207.1:0-5091 GCA_041592255.1 Fontimonas sp. | reverse complement strand
GTCGGCCAGCAGCGACAGGCCGCGCGCAAGCGCGGCGAGGGCACGGTCGGCGGGCGAAAGCTGTGGTCTCATGGGCGCGATTGTAGGGCGGCCCGCTAGAATGCGCCGACCCACGCACCTGTTCGACGACCTCCGTGCAGCTCAAGCCGCAGCAGCTTCCGGCACACCTGGCCAAGAACCTGGCCCCGATCTACCTCGTTGCCGGCGAGGAGCCGCTGCTGATCCAGGAGGCGCTGGATGCGATCCGCGCCAAGGCCCGTTCCCAGGGCTACAGCGAGCGCGAGGTGCTGGATGTCGAGCGTGGATTCGACTGGCAGCGTCTGGTCGAGAGCTGTGCCAGCCTGTCGCTGTTCGCGAGCCGGCGCATCGTCGAGGTGCGCATGTCCGCCGGCCCCGACGAGGCCGGGCGCAAGGTGCTGCTGCAGCTGGCGCAGTCGCCGCCGAGCGATGTGCTGCTGCTGGTGGTCTGTGGCGCGCTCGACAGCCGGGCGCGCGAGGCGGCCTGGTACAAGGCGCTGGAGGCGGCGGGCGCGGGGGTCTATGCCTGGCCGGTCAAGCCGCAGGAGTTGGTGCCGTGGCTGCAGGAGCGGCTGCGCGCCGCGGGCGTGCAGGCGGAGGCCGATGCCGTGAAGCTGCTCGCCGAGCGCACCGAGGGCAATCTGCTGGCGGCGGCCCAGGATGCGGCGAAACTGGCGCTGTTGTTTCCCGGCCAGCGCGTGAGCGCCGCGGATCTGGCGCGTGCGGTGGCTGACAGCGCGCGCTTCGAGGCGTTTGATCTCAATGACCGGGTGCTCGACGGCGATGGCGCCGGCGTGGCGCGCAGCCTTGCGCGTCTGCGCGAGGAAGGCGTCGCGCCGCTCGAGATCCTCGGCGCGCTGATGTGGGCGCTGCGGCAGCTGATCAAGGCCACGCTGAACTATGCGCGCACGCGCGATGCCGCTGCGGCCTGCGACGAGGCCGGCATCCGCCGCTTCCAGCAGGCGCGCTACCTCAAGGCGGTGCCGCGCACCCGCCCGGCGGAAACCCTGGACTGGCTGCGACGCGCGGCGCGGGTCGATCGTCTGGTCAAGACCGGGCAGGAAGCTGCCGCCTGGGAAGAATTGCTAACATTGGCGCTGGCCGCCAGCGGGGCGGCGCCGCGTCCGTTCTGATGAGTTCCTCGTCCGCTTCGAAGCAGAGCAAGTCCAAGGCCGACAGCATCGGCACCTACATGCGCGAGCGCGGCGAGAAGGCCCGGAGTGCGGCACGTGCGATGGCGCGCGCCGACGCCGGCACCAAGAACGCGTGTCTGTTCGCGTTGGCCAAGATCCTGCTCAACGAGACCGAATCGATTCTGGCGGCCAACGCGGCTGACATGCGCGAAGGACGCGCCGCCAAGCTCGACGCGGCGATGCTGGATCGCCTGGAACTCACCGCCGACCGTATCGCCGCGATGGCCGACGGCGTGCGCCAGGTGGCCAACCTGCCCGACCCGGTCGGCGAGATGCACGATCTCAAGCAGCGGCCGTCCGGCATCCAGGTCGGCCGCATGCGCGTGCCGCTGGGCGTGGTCGGCATCATCTACGAATCGCGGCCCAACGTGACCGCCGATGCCGCGGTGCTGTGCCTGAAGTCCGGCAACGCCGCCATTCTGCGCGGCGGCTCTGAGGCGCTGCGTTCGAATCTTGCGATCGGGCGCTGCATCGAGCGTGCGCTGATCGACGCCGGACTGCCGCGCGAAGCGGTGCAGGTGCTCGACATCACCGACCGGCGCACCGTCACCGAGATGGTGTCGATGCCTGAATACGTCGATGTGGTCATTCCGCGCGGCGGCAAGGGGCTGGTCGCGGCGGTCTCGGAGTCCGCCCGAGTGCCGGTGATCAAGCATCTCGACGGCATCTGCCATGTCTACATCGACGGCGATGCCGACATCGAGAAGGCCATCGCCGTGGCCGTCAACGCCAAGACGCAGCGCTACGGCACCTGCAACACGATGGAGACGCTGCTGGTCGACAAGGGCATTGCCGGGCGCGTGCTGCCGGAACTCGGACGCATTTACATCGAGGCCGGCGTGGAGCTGCGCGGCTGTCCTGCCACCCGCAAGCTGATCGCCGAGGCGGCGCCGGCGAGCGAGGAGGACTGGCGCACCGAGTATCTGGCGCCGATTCTCGCCATCCGCGTGGTGGACGGCATCGACGCCGCCATCGAGCACATCGCGACCTACGGTTCGCACCATACCGACGCGATCGTCACCGAGAACTACAGCAAAGTCCGGCGGTTTGTGCGCGAGGTCGATTCGAGCTCGGTGATGGTCAACGCCTCGACACGCTTCGCCGACGGCTACGAGTACGGCCTGGGCGCGGAGATCGGCATCAGCACCGACAAGTTCCACGCGCGTGGCCCGGTGGGCCTCGAAGGCCTGACGACGATGAAGTGGATCGTCCTCGGCGACGGGCACGTACGGTGACGCCTGCCCCGGCCGGCAGTTTCCGGAACGCGGCGTCTGGAAGCGGGCGGGCGGGACGCAGCAGGGCGCGGCGCTAGGCGATGCTCCGGGCCCTGGGGATCTTCGGTGGTGCGTTTGCGCCCTTCCACAACGGGCATCTGCGCCTGGCCATCGAGGCGCGCGAGCGTCTCGAGCTGGCCCAGGTGCACCTGATTCCCACGGCGCATCCGCCACACCGCCCGGACTCGCGCATCTCGCCGATGCGGCGCCTGGAGTGGATCCGGCTCGCGGTGCGCCGCGAGCGCGGCCTGGTGGCCGACGACCGCGAGATCCAGCGCGACGGCCCGTCGTTCACGATCGACACGCTGAGCGAACTGCGCGAGCAGTTCCCGCAGGCGTCGCTGGTCCTGCTGATGGGCGGTGACGCCTTTCAGCACCTGCACACCTGGCACCGCTGGCCGGCGCTGTTCGAACTGGCGCACGTGGCCGTCGTCTCCAGGCCCGGCTCCCTGCTCGAGCCGTCGGCGGAGACGCGCCACGCGCTGCAGTCGCGACGCGCCTATGACATTGCGGAGCTGCACGCCGCCGCGGGCGGATGCTGGTACCAGTTCGAAGTGCCGATGCTGGACATCTCTTCGACGCGGATCCGGCGCCTGCTCAAGTCGGGGCAGTCGGTGCGCGGGCTGGTGCCCGATGCGATACTCAACAACATGACTGCCGCCGACATTGCGGCGCTGACACAGGACGAAGATGCCACAACCCACTGAGACAAAGCGGTCCAAAGCAACCCGGCTGTCCAAGCTGTCCAAGCTGGCCAAGGTCGCCGTGGACGCACTCGAGGATCTGAAGGGCCAGGACATCAAGGTGCTCGATGTGCAGAAGCTCACGACCGTCACCGACACGATGATCGTCTGCACCGGCACCTCGAACCGGCACGTGAAGTCGCTGGCGCAGAACGTTGCCGAGGATGCCAAGAAGGCCGGCTTCCGGCCGCTGGGCGTCGAGGGCGGGGAAGCCGGCGAATGGGTGCTGGTCGACCTCGGCGGTGTGGTGGTCCATGTGATGCAGGCGCAGGCGCGTGCGTTCTATCAGCTCGAAAAGCTGTGGACCATCGAGGACGAGGAAGCCGCGCCGGCGCCCAAGCCGAAGAAAGCCGCAGTGAAGAAGGCCGGCGCCCAGAAGGCCGGCACCAAGAAGGCGGCGGCGAAAAAGACTGGCGCCAAGGCCTCAGCCGGCACGCGCAAGGCCGGCGGGCTGAAGGCGCCGGCGAAGACGTCCACGGCGGCCAAGAAAACCGCACGCAAGGCGCCGGCGAAGAAAGCCGCGCCGCGCAAGAGCGCGCCCCGCCGCTGACGCCGGACGGCGGTGCGTATCCATCTGATTGCGGTGGGCACGCGCATGCCCGGCTGGGTCGAGACCGCCTACGCCGAGTACGCGGCGCGGCTGCCGCACGAGTGCCGGCTGGAACTGACCGAGATCGCTCCGGCGCAGCGCGGCAAGAACGCCGACATCGAACGCGCCAAGCAGTCCGAGGGGGAACGCATCCTCAAGGCGCTGCCGCGCGACAGCCACGTGATCGCGCTTGACGAGCACGGCCAGCAGCTCGGCAGCGTGGACTGGTCGGCGGCACTCAAGGACTGGATGCAGTCCGGCCGCGACACCAGCCTGCTGGTCGGCGGTCCGGATGGTCATGCGCGCGAGGTGCTCGCGCGCGCGGACCGCCGCTGGAGCCTGTCGCGGCTGACGCTGCCGCACGCGCTGGTGCGCGTGCTGGTGGCCGAGCAGCTGTTCCGCGCCTGGAGCCTGCTCGCCAACCACCCCTACCATCGCGCCTGATTCCGCCGCGCGGCGGCTGGCATCACGATGACGGCTGCGCGATCCAGGCGTCGACCCTGCGTTCGAGGAGGTCCAGTGGCAGTGCGCCGCTGCCGAGCAGCAGGTCGTGGAACGCGCGCACGTCAAAGCGCGCGCCCAGCGCGGTTTCGGCGCGCGTGCGCAATTCACGGATCTTGAGCTGGCCAATCTTGTAGGCCAGGGCCTGGCCCGGCCAGGCGATGTAGCGGTCGATCTCGTTGACGATGTCGAGCTCGGACTTGGCGGCATGGGCCATGAAGAAGTCGATCGCCTGCTGTCGCGTCCAGTGCTTGTGGTGGATGCCGGTGTCGACGACCAGGCGCACCGCGCGCCACATCTCGTAGGTCAGGGCGCCGAATTTTGCGTAGGGATCCTGGTAGAGGCCCAGCTCCTCGCCGAGCGACTCGGCGTACAGACCCCAGCCTTCGACGAAGGCGGTGAAGCCGGCGCCGTTCTTGCGGAACTGCGGCAGTTCGCCCAGTTCCTGGGCGAGCGCAATCTGGAAGTGATGCCCGGGCACGGCCTCGTGCAGCGTCAGTGCTTCCATCTCGTACTTGGGCCGCGTCTGCGGCTGGTACAGATTGACGTAGTAGTAGCCGGCGCGGCTGCCGTCGGCGGCCCCCGGCAGGTAGTAGGCCGTGGTCGTGTCGGGCGCGAGGGTGTCGGGAATCGGGCGCACGCCGTAGGGCAGGCGCGGCAGCGTCCGGAACAGGCGCGGCAGTTCGGGATCGACACGCTTGGACAGGGCCTGGTAGGCCTGCAGCAGCGCCGCGCCATCGGGGTAGTAGAACTGCGGGTCGCTGCGCAGGTGG
>JBFHQK010000206.1:0-5107 GCA_041592255.1 Fontimonas sp. | reverse complement strand
CGCTCGAGCCGCCGCCCAGACCGCCGCCCAGCGGGATGCGCTTGTCGACGCGGATGTCGGCGCCCAGGCTGCAGCCGGAGGCGCGCTGGATCTTGCGCGCGGCGCGGATGATCAGGTCGTCGTCCGGGCTGAGCGCGCTCGGGCCGCCGACGCGGTGGAGCTGCGCGTCGCCGCGCGGCACGAAGAACAGGCTGTCGCCGTAATCGAGAAACTGGAACACCGTCTGCAGCTGGTGATAGCCGTCGGTACGGCGGCCGGTGACGTGCAGGAACAGGTTGAGCTTGGCCGGCGCCGGCCACGGGAATTCGGCGGTGAACGCGCCGTGCGGAAAATCGGGCATGGGGGGCAATCAGGATTGGACGGCAAGATCGACCGCGTTCCAGCGGTCGATCACCAGGCGCAGGCGGGTGGCGTCGGACTGCGCTTCCAGCTTGCGCGGCAAGTCTAAGCCACCGACGGCCTGATAGCTTTCGTAGCGCACGGTCCAGCCCTGCTGGCGCAGCAGCAGCAGCCGTCCCTGGGCGTCGAAACTGAGATGCTCGACCGCGCCCGGCGCGGGCAAGCCCAGCGCCCAGGCGCGCAGCCCGCTGAGCGGCAGGTGCCAGCCGAGGTGGGTCTGCATCCAGCCTTCCGGATCAGTGGTGCGCTGCTCGCCGTCCTTGGTGCGCACGATCACGCTATGGGCGTCGCCGTCGATCGCCACGGCGCCGACGCCAAACGGGCCGCTGAGCTGCAGCTCGAAGCGGCCGTCGGCGTGCTGACGCCAGTTCAGCTCGCCGCTGCGCCCGACGCCGGGCTCGGCAACGCGCCCCTGCAACGCAAAGCCCAGCACCGAAGCCAGCGATTCGCGATGCTGCGACCAGCGCAGCGCGACCGCGGTGTCGTCGGCGGGGGGCGGCGTCAAGGGCGCGCAGGCGCCCAGGCACAGCGCGGCAAGGGCAAGCGCACGCCTCACGGTGTCAGGCGCCGCACGGTGTCGAGCAGCGCCGGATGATCGGGGTGATTGCGCAGCGCGGCCTGCCAGATCGCCTGCGCCTGCTGGCGTTCCCCCAGCGCCCACAGCACCTCGCCCAGGTGTGCGGCGACTTCCGGGTCGGGAAACTGCGCATAGGCTTTCTTCAGCCAGACCAGCGCCTGGTCCGGGCGTCCGAGCTTGTACTGCAGCCAGCCCATGCTGTCGATGATGGCGGCGTCGTCGGGTTCGAGTGTGAGGGCGCGCGTGATCAGCGTCTCGGCCTCGCCCAGGCGCGGGGTGTGCGTCAGCAGCATGTAGCCCAGCGCATTGAGCGCGCGGGCGTCGTCGGGCTGCGCATCGAGGATGCCGCGCAGATCGGACTCGGCCTGGTCGATGCGGCCCAGGCGCTCGTGGGCGAGCGAGCGGCCGTAGAGCAGGTCGGGATTGCCCTCGTCGCTCTGGAGGGCGTCGTCGTAGAGCTGCAGCGCGGCCGCGTGGTCGCCGCTGTCGATCAGCAGCTCGCCTTCGGCCATGTAGAAGCGGGTCGCGAGCTGCGGCAGCTTGTCGCGCAGGCTTTGCATCAGGGCGCGCGCCTCCGGCATGCGTGCCATGCGCGCCAGCACGAAGGCGCGCCGCAGGGCGGCATCGACGGCGCTGGCACCCTGGTGGACGCGGCTGTAGTACTCGAGCGCCTGCGCATACTGCTGCTGCGCTTCGGCGATGCGGCCGAGCTGCATCGCCGCCTCCTGGCTGCGCGGCCCGCCGAGCAGGCCGGCCAGATGCTGCTGCGCGGCCTTGTGATCCCCATCATTGAAGGCCAGCACGCCGAGTGCGTAGTGTGCATCGACATGGCGCCGGTCGAGCTTGAGCACCGCCTCGAGCTGCCGGCGCGCGGCATCGCGCTCGCCGGCTTCCAGCAGCAGCCGCGCATAGCCCATGCGCAGGTCGGCGGCATCGGGGGCGGCGCTGGCAAGGGCGGCGACGCGGGCATCGGCCTCGGCGATGCGGTCCTGGCGCACCCAGACGCCCACCAGCAGCAGCGCGTGGCTGCGGGCGTCGGGTTCGAGCTGCTGCGCCTTGCGCGCTGCGGCTTCGGCCAGATCCAGCCGTGCATAGCGCAGCGCGACGACCGCCAGGGCATGGTGGGCGCCGGCCAGCTCGGGCCACTGTGCAATGAGCTGATGCATCACCGACAGCGCACCGTCGGCACGGTCCGGGCTGACCTGGCTCAAGACCTGGGCGGCGTGCAGAAAGCCGTCGGCAAGCCCGGCCGGATGGCCGCGCACGAGTTCCCGGCATTGCGCCAGCGTCTCCGCCAGTTCGCCGCGCTGCAGGCTCAGGCTGGCGATGACTTCGCGCGGGTCGGCCGCTGCGGGTTCGAGCGCCAGCCAGCGTTGCGCGGCGGCCAGCGACAGCTCCTCGCTGCGCGCGGCAATCGCCAGCGCGGTGGCACGGCGCGCCAGCTCGGCGTCTGCCACCAGCTCGAGCGCGGCCAGAAATTCGCGCGCGGCGGTTTCAGGTTGCTCGCGGCCCGCGGCCATCTCGCCGACCAGGATGTGGTACTGGGCCCTGGCTTCGGCGGTCTGCAGCGGCTGCGTCGGTGCGCCTTGAGCCAGCGCCTCGAAGTCCTTCGGCGTCGGCAACGGAGGGGAGGACATCGCGGCGCAGCCGCACAGCAGCTGCACGAGGCTGGCGGCAAGGGCAAGGCGCATGGTTGAGGGCACGGGATCAGACCGGTAGTGAATGGGACATTATCCCGGAACCGGGGTTCCCGGGCGCAGTTTGCGGCCCGCCGCAGGGGGCCATGATCCAGAACCGCGCCGCGGCGGCCCGCGGCAGCGTAAAATCGCGCGGTTCACGTAGCGGATCGCCATGGCACTCGTCACTCTCGGACTCAGCCACCACCGTGCGCCAGTCGAGGCGCGCGAACGACTGGCATTCACCGAGGCCGATCTGCCGCACGCGCTGCTGCGCCTGCGGGCGCTGCCGGGCATCGACGAGGCGGCGATTCTGTCGACCTGCAACCGTACCGAAATCATGGCGGTGACCGCGCTCGAAGAGGAGTCGCGGCTGATCGAATGGTGGCGCCGCGAGCGGCAGGCGCCCGAGGGGTACATCGAGAAGTACCTGTACACGCACCGCGACCTGGGCAGCGTGACGCACAGCCTGCGCGTTGCCGCCGGACTGGACTCGCTGGTCGTCGGCGAGCCGCAGATCCTCGGCCAGATGAAGCAGACCTTCAGCGTCGCCAGCGAGACCCGCGTCCTCGGGCCGGTGCTGGCCCGGCTGTTCCAGCACTCGTTTGCCGTGGCCAAACTGGTGCGATCGCAGACCCAGATCGGCGCACACCCGGTTTCGGTGGCCTACGCGGCGCTGCAGATGGCGCGGCGCATCTTTGCCGACCTGCAGAGCCAGACCGCGCTGCTGGTCGGCGCCGGGGAGATGATGCAGCTGGTCGGCCGCCACCTGCATCAACACGGCGTCGGCCGCATGATCATCGCCAACCGCAGCCTGGAGCGGGCGGAGAAGCTCGCGCGCGAGCTGCACGGCTACGCCATCAGCCTGAACGACTTGCCGAGCTATCTGGGCGATGCCGATCTGATCGTCTCGTCGACCGCGGCGCGCGGCTACATCCTCGACCACGAGGTGATGCAGCGCGTGGTGCACACGCGCCGCCGCAAGCCGGTGTTCATGATCGACCTCGCGGTCCCGCGCGACATTGATCCGCGCATCGCCGAGCTCGAGGACATCTATCTCTACAGCATCGACGACCTGCGCAACGTCATCGCCGAGAACCTCAAGCTGCGCGAGGAGGCGGCACGCCAGGCCGAAGTGCTGGTGCAGACCCAGGCCGAGGAGTTCGCGCGCTGGCTCGAAAGCCGCGATGCCGGCGCGACGATCCAGGCGATCCGCGCGCACGCCCGCGCCAGCCGCGACGAGGTGCTGGAGAAGGCGCGCCGCCGGCTCGCCGCCGGCGGATCGCCCGAGGAGGTGATGGCTTTCGTCGCCGACACGCTGAGCAACAAGATCCTGCACGCGCCGTCGCGCGCGCTGCGCCGCGCCGACGCGGTCGAACAGGCGCTGTTGCTCAATGCCGCACGACGGCTGTTCGATCTGCCCGAGGATTAGCGGTGGTGCCATGCGGCGCGGCCGCTGCGGGCACGGCCCGCCCCACCATCGTCGAACTCCGAGTCCTGCCCCCTGATGAAAGCCTCACTGCTGCAAAAACTGGAAAACATGGCCGAGCGCCGCGAGGAAGTCGCGCGCGAGCTTGGCGATCCGGCCGTGATTGGTGATACCGACAAGTTCCGGCGCCTGTCGCAGGAGTATGCGCAGCTGGGGCCGGTGGTCGAGGCCTACGCCGGGCACCGCGACGCGGTGAAAAGTCTGGCCGACCTGGAGCAGATGCAGCGCGATGCGGACCCCGACATGCGCGCGCTCGCGGCGGCGGAGTACCCGGAGGTCAAATCCCGCATCGAGGCGCTCGAGCAGGAGCTGCAGGGCTACCTGGTGCCGCGCGATCCGCTCGACAACAACAACGTCTTTCTCGAAATCCGCGCCGGCACCGGCGGCGACGAGGCGGCGATCTTCGCCGGCGATCTGTTCCGCATGTACTCGAAGTACGCCGAAGCCCGCAGCTGGCAGGTCGAGGTGCTGTCCGCAAGTGAAGGCGAACACGGCGGCTACAAGGAGATCATCTCCCGGGTGATCGGTTTTGGCGCCTACTCGCAGCTCAAGTTCGAGTCCGGGGCACATCGCGTGCAGCGGGTGCCGGAAACCGAGGCGCAAGGGCGCATCCACACGTCGGCGGCGACGGTGGCGGTGCTGCCGGAGATCGAGGAGTCGCAGATCAGCGTCAATCCGGCCGACCTCAAGATCGACACCTACCGCTCCGGCGGCGCCGGCGGCCAGCACGTCAACAAGACCGAGTCGGCGATCCGCATCACGCATGTGCCGACCGGAGTCGTCGTCGAGTGCCAGGAGGAGCGCTCGCAGCACAAGAACCGCGCCAAGGCGATGGCGCTGCTGCAGGCGCGGCTGGTCGACGCCGAGCGCGCCAAGCAGTCAGCGGACATGGCGGCGCAGCGCAAGCAGCTGGTCGGCAGCGGCGACCGCTCCGAGCGCATCCGCACCTACAACTTCCCACAAGGG
>JBFHQK010000205.1:0-5173 GCA_041592255.1 Fontimonas sp. | reverse complement strand
TCGTCTTCCAGGCGCCGTACCTGATCCCGTTTCTCGATGTCACCGACAATGTCGCGCTGCTGCCGATGCTCGCCGGCGCTCCCAATGCCGAGGCGCGCAAGCGCGCGCTGGACCTGCTGAGCGCACTGGATGTGCAGCATCGCGCCCAGGCACTTGAGCAGCGTGCTCTTGCCGGAACCCGATGGCCCGATCAATCCGACGACCTCGCCGGGGGCGACCTGCATGTCGACCCCCTTCAGCGCATCGACCGCGGTGTCGCCCTCGCCGTAGCGCTTTCTCAAGCCTTTGATGTCGATACCCTTGCCCGTCATCTCAGCCTCCGATGGCCTCGGCCGGATCGACCTGCAGCGCCATGCGTATCGCCACCAGGCTTGCCAGCACGCAGATCATGAGCACGGCAAGAAAGCCGGCAATGGAGTCCAGCGGCATCAGCAGGACGTACTTCGGAAACAGCGGCGCGGAGTACGTCGCGGCGATCTTGCCGACGACAAAACCGATCACCCCCAGCGCCAGCGCCTGCTGCATGATCATCGCGGCGATGGTGCGATTACGCGTGCCGATGAGTTTCAACACCGCGATCTCGCGGATCTTGTCCATCGTCAGCGTGTAGATGATGAAGGCCACGATCGCCGCGCTGACGAGCGCCAGGATGACCAGGAACATGCCGATCTGCTTGGCCGACGTGGCGATCAGCTTGCCGACGAGAATGCCTTCCATCTGCGCGCGGGTGTAGACCGTGAGCCGCTTCCAGCGCCGCACCGATTCGGCGACCTCGTCCGGCGCATGGCCGGGCTTGAGCGTCACCAGCACCGCATTGACGAAGGCGTTGGTGCTCTGCGACGCGATCACGGCATCGAGCAGGCCGGGAACGCCGGGCCGGTTGAAGGCCGGATTGGCTTCGGTGCGGCGCCGGCTGTGCCAGATGGCGTCGTTGTCGCGCAGGAACTGGGCTTCCTGGGCATCCTTGAGCGGAATGAACACCATCGGATCGCCGCTGGACGACACCATGCGGCGGGTGAGTCCGACGACACGGTAGTGACTGCGGCGGATGGTGAGCTGATCGCCGAGCTTGAAACCGGTGGCGATGTCTGCGACCGCCTCGTAGTGCCCGCGCGTGATCTGACGGCCGGCGACGAGATACGGCGGCCACCCCGGCGTCGCGCCCGGCGCACCCGGCGCGATGCCGACCACCATGCTGCGCACATCGCGGTCGCCCTTGCGCACCTGCATCGTCAGATAGGTCACGTTGGCCGCCCTGGCCACGCCCGGCATCGCCAGAATGGCGCGATACAGATCGTCGTTAAGGCTGGACGACTCCGCGTACGGACCCAGCGTGTCCTTCTGCACCACCCACAGGTCAGCGCCGCTGTTGTCGAGCAGCGCCCTGCCGTCGTCCACCATGCCGCGGTAGACCCCGGCCATCACCAGCGTCACACCGATCAGCAGACCCAGACCGATGCCGGTGAAGACAAACTTTCCCCAGGCATGAAGAATGTCGCGCCCGGCGAGACTGATCACTGCAAGACTCCGGGCAGCCGTTCCACCACGTGGATGCGGCTGCGCGCGGTCAGGGCCTTTTCGCTGTAGAGCACGATCTGGTCCCCGTTGCCGACGCCGTCGAGCACCTGGACCTGGCCGTCCAGATCGCTGGCCCCGAGCGTGAGCGGCGTGAAGCGCAGGTCGCCGTCGTCGATCTGCCAGGCACCGACCGCGTTGCCGTTGCGGTGGATGGCCGCGTTGGGAATCACCGGCGTGGCCGGAAGTGCCGGCAGGTCGACGGTGACTTCGGCCAGTTCCCCGACCGGCGGCAACGGCTCGGGCTGGCGGTCGAACAGCACCTTGGCCAGCGTCTCCTCCGTGATCGAGTCGGCTTTGGGCTCGACCCGCAGCACATGTCCGGCCAGGGCCTGACCCGCCCGGGAGCGCAGGACCACACGCGCCGGCAGGCCGCCGGCGAGACCGGCCGCACTGAGTTGATCGAAGCGCACGTTGACCCACAGCGAGGCCGGATCAATCACCTCGACCACGGACTGTCCGGCGACCACCGTGGTGCCGGGATCAACATTGCGCCGGACGACCACGCCATCGCCCGGTGAAATCAGGCGCAGATTGTCCCGCTGCGCCACCAGCGCCTCGCGGTCGGACCGTGCGCGCGCCAGATCCTCGCGGGCGGCGGCCAGCGCGGCATCGGCAATCCGCAACTCCTGGCGCTTGGTCGCGACGGTTTCCTCGCTGACCGAATGCTGGGGCAGCAGGCGCTCATAGCGGCGGACCTGTGCCTGAGCGTAGTCCTGCCGGGCTTCGGCCTCGCGCACTGCGGCCTCGGCGCGCTTGAAGATAGCGACCTGGGCGCGCAGTCGATCCTCCAGATCGACCGGATCCATCTCGCCCAGCACCTGTTGGGCGCTGACAGTGTCGCCGACGTGCACGTCCAGCCGTTTCACGCGCCCGGCAAACGTCGGCCCGATGACGTAGGTATAGCGTGCCTCCACGGTGCCGATGCCAAACAGCGCCGGCGTGAGCGCGCGCGATTCCACCGGCGCGACCGTCACGGCAACGGGCGCCAGGGGACCGGAGCGCAAGCCGACATAGATGAACAGTGCCAGCAGCGGCAGGATGACGGCGAGCACTGCGAGGGTGCGGCGCTGTACAGGCAAGGTCTTCATCGTGTGCTCCCGATGCCGCGGCGGTAGATGGCAAACACGCCGGGCGCGTCACGGCGCATGCGCTCCACGTCGCCGGCCAACAGCGACTGCATGACCAGCCCCTGGACCGTGCCGATGAACAGCGTCGCGGCGGCGTCGGCATCCAGCGCCGCCGACAGTTCGCCGCTGGTCTTGCCCTTGTCGATCACGACCCGCAGCCGGTCGCCATACCGTTGAATCAGGGTTTGCACCATGCGCTTGGCGGGCGTCGGCTCGGCGCGCTGCAGCTCGCCGAACATCATCCGCGGCACGCCCGGATGCTCGACCACGAACTCGACGTGCGCCATGAACATCGCTTCCAGCACCGCCAGCGCCGAGTCCAGACCCTGCCCGACCCGATCGATCCGGTTCAGCAGACGCTCGGCCACCCACGCCATCACCGCCTGCCAGATGGCCTCCTTGTTGGGGAAATGCCGGAACAGCGCACCCTGCGTGACGCGCATGTGCTGGGCGATCGCGGCGGTGGTGATCTCGCTGGGATTCTGCGACCCGGACAGCTCAATGACGGCTGCGACGGTGACCGCCCGTCGTTCGTCGGCCGGAAGATGTTTGGAATGCTTGTCCACCGCGCGCCTCCGCACCAGAGGATAGTAACTGATTACTACCTTATCGCTTCGAAGCCGGATCGGCAAGCTCGAGGCCCGGCGCATCGGCGTATCGATCCGTAGCGTTCAGGGCAGGCGTGGTGCGTGACCCGCGGCACGGGCGGCGCGCCTGCGATCCGTATACTCGGGCCATGACCCGGCGCCAGCTCAAGGGATGTGCCCATGTCTGGGGCGGACTGCCGACGCACCGGATTGCGGCGGCAATCAGGCCGATGCCCGGCTGAGCACATGAGCGCCGCACCGCAGCCGCCGCGCAACCCGGGCGCGCCATCCGAAGCGGTCGCGCGCACCGAATCGCCGAAGCTTCCGCTCTGGGAGTTCGTGCCGCTGGCGAACTACACCGTGCCCGGCCTGCCTGCCAGCAGCGCGGCCGCAAACGCCTGGACATCGCTCAAGCGCCTGCTGCGAACGCAGGCCGAGGAAGCCGCTGCGCCGGTCAAGGCAGAAGCCGAGCTGCGCGTGCTGTCGCAGGTCAGGCTGGCGCATCTGGTGGCACCGCTGGACTGGAGCGCCGTCGCGCAGACACTGTCGGCCACGTTGCGCCCATGGGCGCTCGCGCCGGAAGCCGAGCCGACGATCCGCTTCGTGATCGGCCAGCCCCACTGCGGCCACGCCGACATCTTGCGCAACTGGAGCGCGCAAGCGTCGGCGCCGGTGGTCGCCCCGCCCAGCCATGCGCAGATTCTGGCCGCTGACCGCGGCTGGCTGGAGCACTGGCCGGATCCCGCGCGCCCCTGGGTGCTGCCGAATCTGGAGCGGTGCTTCCTGCGCCATGCGCGCGGCCTCACCCTGGTCCGGGATTTCCTCGAACGCGCGGAGAGCGGCCGCCTCGGTCGCGGCCTCATCGGCTGCGACAGCTGGGGCTGGGCGTATCTGCAACGGATCTGGCCGGTGCCCAGACCCGATGCGCTGACGCTGCAGGCCTTCGACGGCCTGCGTCTGGCGCAGCTGTTCACGCAGATGGCGAACGCACGCGAGGGCGTGCGCATCCGCTTTCGCAACGCCGCCACCGGCGATGACATCCTCACCGTGCCCGCCCGCGGCGCGCCGGTCCGTCTGGAACTCATCCAGCTCGCCGCCCACTGCCGCGGCAATGTCGGCACCGCCCACCGCTATTGGCGCGAACGGCTGCGGGCCGAACCGGAGCCCGACGCCGACGTCGTCCAGCCCGCCGCGGATGAGGAAGGCATCTGGGTGTCGCCAACGCCGCTGGAACCGGCGCTGCCCCTCGAGCAGGGTGAAGAAGCCGCATTGCTGCTGCACGCCCTGCTGCTGCACGGAGCGCTGCCCGAAGGTCTGCTGCCGGACATGCTGCCGCTGTCCGCCCACCGCTGCATGGCGCTGCTGCTGCGCCTGCGCAGTGCCGGGCTGGCGCAACTGCAGGATCAGTGCTGGAGCGTCCCGGCGCTGGCTTATGCCAGCGTGCGGCACGCACTGCGCAACCGTGGTTATCTGACCGACGATTTCTGAACACGTCCGAGGCGCACGCATGCCGTCCGCCAGCGATGCTACGCAGATCTTCAAGACGCTCGACGTCGGCACCGGCGTCAGACTGGCGATCATCGTCGCCGCTGCGGCACTGCTGATCCGCCTTGTGCAACGCGCCCTGCCCTGGATCGCCAACCGGCTGCATGGCAGCCGGCGCCTGAGCCTCCTGGCCTTGGTCCCGCTGATCCGGCTGGTCATCATCGTCAGCGGTTTTATCCTGATCGTGCCGCTGATCATCGAGCCCTCGCTGCAGAACATGGTGGCACTGCTCGGCACCGTCGGCCTGGCCCTGGGCTTCGCGCTGAAGGACTACGCCAGCAGCCTGATCGCCGGCATCGTCGCCATCGGCGAAAAGCCCTACCGCCCCGGCGACTG
>JBFHQK010000204.1:0-5205 GCA_041592255.1 Fontimonas sp. | reverse complement strand
GCTGGACAAGAAGGCGCGTGCCGGACAGAGCAAGAACTTCACCGGCATCGAGTCGCCGTACGACGCGCCGGAGCAGCCGGAGCTGACGATCAACACCGGCGAGCTGTCGATCGAGCAGTCGGTGCAGAAGCTGCTGGCCTTCCTCAAGGACAAGGGCAAGCTCTGAGTCGCGCTGGCACGCACGAAAAAGGCCGCATCAAGCGGCCTTTTTCGTTGGCGGCGGTCGCTGCGGCTCAGAGCAGCCGAGCGATGTCGGCGTCGATCTTTTCCGGCGTGTCCATCGATCCGTAGCGCTTCGCCACCTTGCCATCGCGGCCGACGAGGAACTTGGTGAAGTTCCACTTGATGCCCTCGCTGCCGAGCACCCCGGGCGCTTCGCTCTTGAGGTGCTGGTACAGTGGGTGGGCGTCGGTGCCGTTGACGTCGATCTTGGCGTACATCGGGAAGCTGACGTCATAGTTCAGCGAACAGAAGTTCTTGATCTCGTCTTCGTCGCCCGGCTCCTGGTGGCCGAACTGGTCGCAGGGGAAGCCGAGCACGACCAGGCCCTTGTCCTGGTACTTGCGCCACAGCGCCTCGAGCCCCTTGTACTGCGGCGTGAAGCCGCACTTGCTGGCGACATTGACGACCAGCAGAACCTTGCCCTTGTACGCCTCCAGCTTCTGCGTCGTGCCGTCGATGGTCTTCGCTTCGAAGTCGTAAACCGTGCTCATGGCGCTCTCCTGCGGGTCTTGAAGTCGTGGCCGGGATGCGGTGTCGCGTTACAGGGACGTGAACGCCGCCGCGTCGAGTTCCATCATCGGCGCAGCGCTCTCGCGCACGTTGGCGAGCAGTGCCGGCACCTGTGACAGCAGGCGGGTCGCAAAGTATTCGGCGGTGACGCGCTTGGTCTTGGCGAACGCGGCGTCGCCGGACTGCTCGGCGGCCCGCGCCATGCGCAGCCAGTTCCAGCCGAGGTAGGTCAGCGCGAAGGCGCGCTGGTAGTCGCAGCAGCCGAAAGCGGCGTCGTCGGGGTTGGACTTGTAACTGTCCTGGACCCAGCGCGTCGTGCTCTGCAGCGCTTCCAGCGCGGTCTTCAGCGGGCCGGTCAGTGACGCCGGACCGTCGCCGAGATCGGCCGCAACCGCAGCGAAGAAGCGGCCGGGCAGCCGTCCGTTGTGCAGCATCAGCTTGCGCCGCACCAGGTCCATTGCCTGGATGCCGTTGGTGCCTTCGTACAGGCACAGGATCTTGGAGTCGCGGGCGATCTGTTCGATGCCGTGCTCCTTGATGAAGCCGTGCCCGCCATAGACCTGGATCGCCAGCGAGCCCAGGTCCACGGCCGAGTCGGTGCAGAACGCTTTCACCAACGGCGTGTTGAGATCGACCCAGTCCTGCGCGAGTTCGCGCATCGCCGCATCCGGGTGGTTGCGCGCCAGGTCGACCCAGATCGCGGTCTCATACGCGAGCACGCGCGCGCCTTCGGTGGTGGCCTTCATCTGCAGCAGCATGCGGCGCACGTCCGCATGTTCGATGATCTCGGCCTTGCCATTGAACGCCTTGCCCTGCTTGCGCTCCTGCGCGTAGCGGATCGCGTTCTGCGTCGCCAGTTCGCACTGTCCGAGTCCCTGCACGCCGACCATGATGCGGGCCAGGTTCATCATCACGAACATGTTCTGAATGCCCTGGTTGGGCGCTCCGACGATCCAGCCGCGGGCGTTCTCGAACTGCAGCACGCAGGTCACCGAGCCGTTGATGCCCATCTTGTGCTCGATCGACTGCACGCGCACGCCGTTGCGCTCGCCTAGCGAGCCGTCGGCGTTGACCAGGTACTTGGGAACGACGAAGGTCGACAGGCCCTTCACGCCCGGCGGCGAGTCCGGCAGGCGCGCGAGCACGAAGTGCACGATGTTGTCGGCCATCCGGTGCTCGCCGGAGGTGATGAAAATCTTGCCGCCGTCAATCAGGACGCTGCCGTCGGGCTGCGGCGTTGCCTTGGTCTTGGCGGCGCCGACGTCGGAGCCGGCCTGCGGCTCGGTGATGCACATCGTGCCGGTCCACTCGCCGGTGGCGAGCTTGGGCAGATAGGTCTGCTTGATGTCTTCGGCTGCCGAGGCCTCGAGCGCCTCAAAGCAGCCCTGCGTCAGGCCCGGATACAGCGCGAACGCGACATTGGCCGAACACAGCAGTTCCTCGACCACCTTGCCCAGCGTGTAGGGCAGGTTGGCGCCGCCATACTCGTCCTTCTGCGAGATACCGACCCAGCCGGCCTCGCGGTACATGCGGTAGAACTCGGCAAAGCCGTCCGGAACCCGCACCTCGCCATCGCTCAAGCTGCAGCCCTGCGCGTCGGACTTCGCGTTCAGCGGCGCGAGCTGTTCCTCGATCAGCTTGGCGGCCTCCTCGATCAGGCCGCCGAGGGTCTCCGGCGTCGCGTCGTGAAACGCCGGCAGCTCGGCGAGCCGGCCGATCTTGAGCACGTCGTTGAGGACAAAGTTGATTTCGCGCAGCGGCGCCTTGTAGCTGGCCATCGATGATTCCGCAGGAAAACGTGTGGGGAAGGGGGGCGTAAGGCTAGCACAGGGGTCCGGGCGGCCGGCAGCATGGCCGCGCCCACGTGCACGGGGCGGATCCGCAGCGGCGGCGCCGCGGATCGCGGGCTTCAGGATTTCTGGATCGCCGCGAGCGTGTCGTCGACCGCACGACGCACGTTGTCGAGTTCACGACGGCTTTGCGCACCGGTCTGCAGGCCGGCTGCCTGCAGCAGCCAGGCTTCGAGCGAGGACGCGGTCTGGCGCAGGCTGGCCAAGCGGTAAAAGGCGGCGGTACCGCGCAGCGTATGGGCGGCGTCGCGCGCCGCGGCAAGGTCACCCTGCCCGAATGCGCGCTCCAGATCCAGGAACTGCTGCGGCAGCTCCTGACGCAGCAGCGCCAGCAGCTCGGGATCCGTCGCCAGACGCGCCGCGGCGGGCTGCGCGGTCTCCGGGCGCAGCTGCAGGTTGCGCTGCAGTTCGTGTTCGTCGAAGGGTTTGATCAGGATCGCTTCGGCGCCGGACTCCAGGAAGGCTCTGCGCTCGTCGGGCTCCAGGTGCGCGCTGACCGCAAGGATGCGGCAGCGTGCGCCGCCGGACTCGCCGGCACGGATCGCGCGGGCGCAGGCGGGCCCGTCGAGGCCGGGCATGTGCGCGTCGAGCAGCGCGATCTCGGGGCGGTCGCGCTGCCAGAGCTCCAGCGCCGCGCGACCGTCGGCCGCCTCGAGGGGCTCGATGCCCAGGCGCCGGCACAGCGCGCTGAGGTAGCGCCGGTTGACGAGGTTGTTGTCCGCGATCAGTGCGCGCAGACCGCTGGTGACCTGCGGGGCGGCGGTGTCGCTGGTCAGCCGCAGAATCTCGTCGTGCAGCCGCTGTCGCCCGATGGACTTGGGATGGCAGGCTGCGGCGCCGGCCTGGCGCAGCGCTTCGTGCACCGGCAGCGCCGCCGAGGCGACCAGCGCCATCAATGGCGGACGGCGCTCGGCGCAGGCCGACAGCACCGCCTCGAACGCCGGCTCGCCGCGGTCGCCGGGCTTGAGGCCGAGCAGCACCAGATGCGGCCGGGCCGAGGGCACGGCCGCGCGCAGCGCTGCGCCCAGCTCCTCGACGCGGGCGAAGCTGCGCACCTGCAGCCCCCAGAATTCGAGCCAGTGCACCAGCGCCAGGCGCGCGGTCGCATGCGCCTCGAACAGCCACACGCTGCGCTGCGCCAGCCGCGCATCGTGGCCGGGTGCGGCTTCGAACTCGGCGATCAGTTTGCACGGCACCAGCACGCTGAAGGTCGAGCCCTTGCCTGGCGCGCTCTGCAGGTCGACATCGCCGCCCATCAGTTCGGCGAGTTTGCAGGTGATCGACAGGCCCAGGCCGCTGCCGCCGCGCTGCAGCCGTCCGACCTGCCGATAGGGCTGAAACAGGCGCGCCTGCTGCTCGGGGGCGATGCCGATGCCGGTGTCGGTGACGGAAAAGCGCAGCCAGGCGCGGCCGGCGTCCTCGCGCTCGCGCATCACGCGCAGCACGACTTCGCCCTGCTCGGTGAACTTGATGGCGTTGGAGAGCAGGTTGGTCAGGATCTGGCGCAGGCGCTGCGCGTCGCCGCGGATCTGGCGCGGCACGTCGTGATAGACGATGCGCACCAGTTCGAGGTCCTTTTCGTAGGCCAGTGGCGCCAGCAGCGCGCAGGTGTCCTCGACCAGGTCGATGACGTTGAGGGTTTCCTCGTTGAGCAGCAGGCGGCCGGCTTCGATGCGGCTCCAGTCGAGCAGGTCGTTGATCATCGTCAGCAGCGAGCGCGCGGACTTTTCCAGGGTGTCCAGTTGCTCGGCCTGCTCGCTGTTGAGCCCGGAGCGGCGCAGCAGATCCGCGTAACCGAGAATGCCGGTCAGCGGCGTGCGCAGCTCGTGGGACAGGCTCGACAGCATCTCGCTCTGCGCGCGGGCTTCGTCCTGGGCGCGCACCGCCGAGCCGCGCAGCTGCTGGTTCTGCGCCGCCAGGCTGTCGCGCTCCTCGCGCAGCCGCCGGGTCTGCTCGGCGACGCGGGTATCGAGCTCCGCCGACAGGGTGCCGAGCTGCGTGCCGAGGCGGTTGGCGGCCTGGGCGAGGTCGTCCAGGCCGCCGCGCAGGCCCAGCGGCAGCCGCTGTTCGCTGCGGCCGTGTGCGAGCGAGCGCAGGCTCAGGACGATGGCGCTGAGCGTTGCCGACAGCTGGAGCAGGGTGCGCAGGGCCAGCGCCAGCGCGCCCAGACCCACCGCGGCCGGCAGCAGGCGCACGCCGAGCGACCGGTCGGCGGGCATCAATACCGCGGCGGCCACGCCCAGCGCCGCAGCGCTCAGGCCCAGCAACAGCAGCGTGGTGCCGCCGGGAGGCCAAGGGTGCAGGGGGCCGTCGCTGTTCGTCTGCATTGCGCTGATCCGGTACCGCGTTGCAAAAATTGGCGATAATTTCGCGATGACCTACCCCACGCTCGCCGATTTTATCGGCAACACGCCGCTTGCCCAGCTGCGCAGGCTGCCCGGCATCGGCAACAACACGCTGCTGGTCAAGCTCGAGGGCAACAATCCTGCAGGCTCAGTCAAGGACCGCCCAGCCTACTCGATGATCCGTCGCGCCGAGGAGCGTGGCGAGATCAAGCCGGGCGACGTGCTGATCGAGGCGACCAGCGGCAATACCGGCATTGCGCTGGCGATGGCGGCCGCAG
>JBFHQK010000203.1:0-5224 GCA_041592255.1 Fontimonas sp. | reverse complement strand
TCTTCCAGAAATATTGCCTAATGTTGTCGTGCGCGCGTGCGGGTAGGCTAGGGTAAATCCCCCACCCGGCACCGCCGGGCGCCGTCGCCAGGAGCCATCCCGATGACCCACGCTGCCGAACATCCTAGCCTGAACGTGCGCAGCCGCGTGCCGGCCGCCGAATGGGAAACGCGCGTCAACCTCGCCGCCGCCTACCGGCTGGTGGCCGCGTTCGGCTGGGACGACCTGGTGTTCACGCATATTTCCGCGCGCGTGCCCGGCGAGGACCAGCACTTCCTGATCAACCCCTACGGCTGGCTGTTCGAAGAGATCACCGCCAGCAGCCTGGTCAAGGTCGACCTGCAGGGGCGCAAGCTGATCGACACGCCCCATGAGATCAACCCGGCCGGCTTCACGATCCACAGCGCGATCCACGCCGCGCGCGACGACGCGCACTGCGTGATGCACACCCATTCGCTCAACGGCGTGGCGGTGTCGGCGCAGCAGGGCGGCGTGCTGCCGCTCTCGCAGCAGGCCACCCTGGTCCTGGCCTCGCTGGCGTATCACGACTACGAAGGCATCGCGCTGCGCGAGGACGAAAAGCCGCGGCTGGTCGCCGACTTGGGCGACCGCAGCTTCCTGATGCTACGCAATCATGGCCTGCTGACGGTCGGCGCCACCCCCGCCGACGCCTTCCTGGCGATGTACATCTTCGAGGCCGCCTGCGCGATTCAGGTGCGCGCGCAGGCCGGCGGCGGCGCGCTGGTGCCGGTGAATCCGCAGATCGTCGCCGGCGTGCAGCAAGCCGCCCAGGCGGTGACGCGCGGACTGGGCGGGCAGCTGGCCTGGCCGGGCCTGCTGCGGCGGCTGGACCGCGTCGACCCGTCGTACAAGACCTGAGCCGCGGCGCCGCGCGCCTGGCATCAGGGCGCCGGAGCTTTCTGCGGACTCGCGGTCTCGCGCGGCGGCCAGAAGAAATCGCGCGGCCGGCGGAGCAGACGCCGGCCGAGCTCGGCCAGCAGCGCCGGGCCCGCGCCGCCCAGGCTGGCGCGCTGCGCGCGCATCGCCACGATGAGCGCGAGGGTAAAACTGACGAACAGGTTCATCAGCCCGATGACGCCCACCCCGGTCACCACCAGCAGCAGCTCGCGCAGCCCCAGTCCGCCGTCGAGGCTGGCCACCGCATAGGCGCTGTTGGCGGCGGTGAAGGTGACGTGCAGCGTGTCCATCGGCAGGCCGAAGATGCGGCCGACCGCGCCCACCGAACCCAGCATCACACCGAAAAACACGCTGCCCATGAGCCCGCCGAGATTGTTCTCGACATAGGCCGCCAGACGCTGGGTACGGTGCTTGCCGAGCAGGCGCCGCAGCCAGCGGATCTGGGTGACGCGCTGCGGGATGCGGTCATACACCGCCTTGTTGTCGTAATAGCCTGAGATCAGGCCGGTCGCGAACAGGCACAGGCCGGTCAGCGCCGCCCAGATCCAGACATGCACGCTCAGCGGCGAGGCATCGGCGAGCAGGTACTGCGCCTTGTCCGCGGACAGCGTGTGCTCGCCGCTGCGCAGCCAGATGACGCGGGCGATGTAGATCGCCAGCGGCACTGCGACGATCAGGTTGCCCGCCAGCGCGATGAACTGCGAGCGGAAGGTGCGCACGATCAGCTCGGCCAGCGCGTCGATGCGCTTCTTGGCACCGTTGCCCTCGATGGTCTGGGCGATCACGTTGGCGGTCATCGCCGGCTGCTTGGTCGCCAGCGAGAAATGGAACACGTACATCAGCACGAAGGCGCAGGCGTACAAGGCGCTGTAGACGATGGCCTGACCAAACGGCGCGCGCACCTCGTCCATCAGTGCCAGCTTGGCCAGCGCCGCGAGCACCACGATCAGGCCCGCGCCCATCGCCGAACGGAACAGCCGGAAGAAATCCGCCCGCCCGCTGGTGATGTATTGCTCACCGGCCTTGCTCGCATTGGAGACGATGCGCGACGACAGCAGGTCCACGGTCTGCGCCCACATCTGGCGCACGCTGTGGCGCCGGTTCTCCGAGCGCACCACCTGCTTGAAGAAGCGCACCCGCAGCTCGTTGAGCTCGTGCGCCGGGCGCTTTTCGAGCAGCTGCAGCAGCAGGCGCAGGCGCGCGATGTTCTGGCTCAGACGCGCGAGCAGCACCGTCAGGCTGACGCTGGCGCCGGTCTGCGCCGCCTGCTTGCGCACCTTGGCGATGATCTGCTCGCACTGCCCGAGCAGGACGAGCAGATGCTTGTCGTCGATCTGCGGCTCGCGCTTGTCGGCGATGGCCTGGCGGCGCTCATCGATGAACTGGCGCATCTCGACGTTCTGGGTCAGAAACGGCGATTCGTAGCGCTCGATCGCCGGATGATTGCGTACCAGCTCGGGCTCGAGCCCGAGCGCGGCAATGCGGTAGGACACCACCAGCAGGGCCTCGAGAATCTGGAACGGCGTCTTCGGCCCCGGCGCGGTGCCGCCGGCCGCCAGATCGAGCGCGTCCAGGCACGCGACCCAGTCGACATCCGCGATCCCCTCGACCCAGACATGGTCGTCACGCTGCGTGAACAGCAGGCTGACCACATCCTTGAGCTGCGCCGGGTCGAGTTCCTCGGGCAGCACGCCGCTGGTCAGCCGCGCCCAGACGCCGCTGAAGAACCCTTCCCCGCTGAGAATGCCGGAGTCGCTGAGCAGCCGCAGCGGCTGCTTGTCGACGATCAGCCACAGCAGGCAGCTGCGCACCGCGGCGCGCGCGGCCGCATCCTCGCGCACCCGTTCGGTGAGCATCTGCAGGCGCGCGCGCGCGCCCTCGGCGTCCTGCGCCTTGGCCGGCCGCAGCCACGCCATCAGCGCGCGCAGCGCGCCCAGGCGCTGGGCGTCCGCCGCGCCCTGCATCTGCGTCAGCACGGCGTCCATGCGCCGGCGCGCCCGGCCGGCGGCGTGCGAGTTCAGCGCCCCGCGCAGATTCAGCACCACGCGGCAATGATCCGGCAAAGGCGCCCGCGGTGGCGGGGAAGTGTCGTTGTCACAGGCTTGGGTCCGCCATCGGGCACGCCTCGGGGCGCTGCGTGGAGCCGGTTGGGCACGGCGTGGAAGTGCACGTATTGTCGCGACCGCGGACGACCGCGCAAGTCTCGCCCCAGCGCACCGTGCTGAGAGCGCGACGGACTCGCGGGTAACCACCCCAATCCGCGGCGGCGGCCGCCGCCGCGCAAGTGCCGGAATTGGCTCGGAACCTTGTGTGTCATCCAACGCTTATGCACAGGCTGTGCAGAGGCTGAGCAGAGCTTTTGACACAATTTGTTGGGGTTGACTGGCCACGGAACCACAATATATGGTTGCCACACTGCCACGACTGCCCGCCTGCGCCGGCCGTGGCATTCGCACTTTCACGCCTTTCATCGCTCACGGGGAGCCCAAAAAATGCAATCCGAACCCATGGTTGCTCCGTCCGAAGCCCGCCGCCCCGCCCCGACCCAGACCCCCGCCGCAAGCACCGCTGAGCTTGCCGCCACCGCGCCCGGCGCGGTGAAGGTCATCCGTCGCAACGGCAAGGTCACGGCCTTCGACGCCTCCAAGATCCAGATCGCCATGACCAAGGCCTTCCTGGCCGTCGACGGCGCGGCCGCTGCCGCGTCGGCGGCGATGCGCCAGAAGGTCGAGTCGCTGGCCCAGCAGGTCGAACAGGCGCTGACCCGCCACATGACCGGCGGCGGCACGCTGCACATCGAAGACATCCAGGACCAGGTCGAGCTGGCGCTGATGCGCAACGGCGAGCACAAGGTCGCCCGCGCCTACGTGCTGTACCGCGAGGAGCAGGCGCGCAAGCGCGCCGCCGAGGCCGCCGCCCAGCCCGCAGCCGAAAAGCCGCGCCTGGCCATCACGCGCGATGACGGCGCGGTGGTGCCGCTCGACGAGGCGCGCATGCGCCGCGTGGTCAGCGAAGCCTGCGCCGGACTGACTGGCGTCCACATCGATGAAGTCGTCGGCGCCGCGCTGCGCGACCTCTACGACGGCATGCCCGAAGCCGAGCTGTCGCAGGCGCTGACGCTGGCCGCGCGCGCGCGCATCGAGAAGGAACCCAATTACACCTACGTGTCGGCGCGCCTGCTGCTCGACGCGATGCGCCACGAGGCGCTGAAGTTCCTCGGCATGAGCCAGTCGCGGCCGACCTTCGAGGAAATGAAGGACGTCTACGCCGAGTACTTCCGCGAATACATCCACAAGGCGGTGCAGCTCGAACTGCTCGACCCCAAGCTCGCGCTTTATGATCTCGACGCGCTGGGCAAGGCGCTGATCGCCGAGCGCGACGGCAAGTTCGACTACCTCGGCCTGCAGACGCTCTACGACCGTTACTTCATCCACAGCAACAAGACCCGCTTCGAGCTGCCGCAGGCCTTCTTCATGCGCGTGGCGATGGGCCTGGCGATCAACGAGATCGACCGCGAGGCCAAGGCGATCGAGTTCTACCAGCTGCTGTCGAGCTTCGACTTCATGTCGAGCACGCCGACGCTGTTCAACTCCGGCACGCTGCGCCCGCAGCTGTCGAGCTGCTACCTGACGCAGGTGCCCGACGATCTGCACGGCATCTTCGGCGCGATCCACGACAACGCGATGCTGTCGAAATTCGCCGGCGGCCTGGGCAACGACTGGACCCCGGTGCGCGGCATGGGCGGCTGGATCAAGGGCACCAACGGCAAGTCCAATGGCGTGGTGCCGTTCCTCAAGGTCGCCAACGACACTTGCGTGGCGGTCAACCAGGGCGGCAAGCGCAAGGGCGCGCTGTGCGCCTCCCTCGAAACCTGGCACCGCGACATCGAGGAGTTCCTCGAACTGCGCAAGAACACCGGCGACGACCGCCGCCGCACGCACGACATGAACACGGCCAACTGGGTGCCGGACCTGTTCATGAAGCGCGTGATGGAGGACGGGCCGTGGACGCTGTTCTCGCCCGAAGAAACCCCCGACCTGCACGACCTGATCGGCGAGGCCTTCGAGCAGCGCTACTGCGCCTACGAGCGGCTCGCCGACGAAGGCCGGATCAAGAACTTCAAGCGCATTCCGGCGCTGCAGCTGTGGCGCAAGATGCTGTCGATGCTGTTTGAAACCGGGCATCCCTGGGTCACCTTCAAGGACCCGTGCAACCTGCGCTCGCCGCAGCAGCACGTCGGCGTCGTGCACAGCTCCAACCTGTGCACCGAGATCACGCTCAACACCAAGGCCGGCCAGGAAATCGC